>JADIMP010000100.1 GCA_017694665.1 Candidatus Gallilactobacillus intestinavium | reverse complement strand
TCGTTCCGTTGGGGTAATGGGCGATGGCCGAACATACGATTACGCCGTTGCCATTCGCGCCGTAACGTCAATTGACGGGATGACCGCTGATTTTGCTCAAATTCCATGGGATGTTTTGCAAACCATCTCAGTGCGGATCGTGAACGAAGTTGACCACGTTAACCGCGTAATGTATGACATTACGAGTAAGCCCCCGGCAACAATTGAATACGAATAAACCTTATTAAATCAAGGATTATCGACCTTCAACTGATTAAGTTCAGCTGGAGGTCTTTTTTTGATTTACAATATTGAAAAAACTAAGGAAACTCTCATAATATTAAAAACGGATTTAACACTGAAGAGTTAAGGTAAATTAGCCTTTAGGAATACTAAAAATTAAAATAATTATTGGAATTGTTTATAAAAAGTTAAACCTTTGCGATATTTAATCGAAAAAGGGGAAAGTTGTGATACACTTAAACCCAGGTGGTGTCTGAGAAAAATCAGACTTTTCAAGAGCATTGAGGAGTAATAAATTCTTCAAGAGAGAAGTGAAAAAGTTAATATGTCGAAAAAGACAATCGGTTGGGTTATTGGGTTAATTGTCGTTTTAGGAGCTGGGGGCTATGCCTTGGCTCGTTACAATACAAACAGTATGGCACATGTGATTTACCAAGAGATTGTCCTACAAACACAAGTCCTTCAGTTGCAAAGAGAAAATCTGTAAAAGTAATTACGGATACTAAAAAATCAACGGGGACAGCGACAAAGAAGACTCATTCTATAAGTCTAACTAATACCCAGAAAATTTTATCAAGTCGGGGCTTATGTAATATCTGAAAATGGAAAGCTTTCGCCAACATATTTTGCAGGGAAAAATGCCGATCAATGAACGGAAAGTTTTATTTGGCGACTGATACACAAATATGCTAACAGCGGCAGCGATTCTGCACTTAGTTGATCAAGGAAAACTGAAACTGTCAACTCCGATTAGCCAGTATTACAGTTCATTGGCGACTTCAAACAAGGTCACAGTTCAATCGCTTTTAAATATGACATCGGGACTATCGAATGACTCGGTTCCAAGTAGCCAATTGGCAAATGTGCTGAATTGGAACATTAATCCCGCCGAGGCGGGATCAGTGGGACAATATAATTATCAGGAAATTAATTATGTATTACTTGAAGGAAGTCACAAATCAATCATATCAAGACTATATTACCAATACGTTCTTGAAACCAAATGGATTGAATGAAGTTAAATTTGCTTCACAAGTTGATAGTGGTAAAATGGCAGCACCATATAATAATGGTCAATCAGTTTCGAATGCGACTGTAACAAAAGCAATGAATAGTCAGATGGGGCAGAATCAGTTAGTGATTACTCCGGAAGCAATGTTGAAACTAACTCAACTTTTGATTAAGGATTATGGCAACAATCCAAACTTTATTAGCAGTCAGCCAACCGGTCGATTAATCAAGAGCGGTGACATGTATTATGTTTCAGGCGGAATTGTCGGTTACCGGACTTCGATTGCAATCAGTCAAGATGGAAAGAAAGGAATCGTACTGATAAGCAACGATTCAAACGGAAAAGATAATTTAACCCCGCTTGTTAAAAACTTGTATAGTAATTCGAAATAGTTGTTAGGAGGCACACTCACATGAACGAGGCGAATAGCCAACAAAATTCATCAAATTTTTTAGACATAAATAAGATCTTAGCAGTTTTAAGAAAAAGAAAGAAGACAATTATTATTAGCATGAAGTGAACCCCCAAAATTGGACACTTTATTAACTAGGCAACCTGGGACTGAGTTCTGTATTGAACAGGACTCAGTCCTTTTAGTTTTACCTTAATTCTGTCGTTATTATAATACTGGATATACTGGTGAATTGCTTGAATCAATTCATCAGTGTTTTTGTATTGGTCTTCATAACCATAAAACATTTCACGTTTCAGAACACTGAAGAAATTTTCCATTAATCCATTATCTAAGCTATTTCCTTTACGGGACATACTTTGGACGATTCCGCGTTCCTTTAAAAATTGTTAGTATGCCGCATTTTGATATTGCCATCTCTGGTCACTGTGTAAAATCATTCCATTTAATGATCCATATTGATCAAGCTGATTCAACATTTTAAACGTTTGGTGGAGATTAGGTGACATAGGCAATAATCTCTCCGTTGAATCCGTCTAAAATCGGTGATAAGTATACTTTTTCGCCGTTATTAAGTCTAAATTCAGTAACGTCAGTATATGCTTTCTTTCGTGGCTGATCAGCACTGAAGTGATGATTAATTTCATTTCCTGTGCCCCTCTGTAAGAGCTATAACGATTACGTCTCCGGATAACCTTGCCAAATAATCCCATAGTTTTCATCAAACGTTTAACTTTTTTATGGTTGATTGTCATTCCTTCATTGCGTAATACACACGTTATGCGACGATAACCGTAGTTTCCGTGATGCCGATCAAAAATTTCTTTGATCCGTTTCATAATTTTATGGTTCTGCCGGTCTTTCTTATGAGATCGTTGATAATAGAAGGTCGAACGACTCATCTTAGCGACCTTCAACAGAACTGCCAGTGGGAATTGACAACGAAGTCGTTCAATTACTTTTGCTTTTTTTGATCTTTGATTGCCAATTCCCTTAATGCTTTTAAATAGGCATTTTCAGCTCTTAGATATAGTAATTCTTCCTCAAGTTCCTTGATTTTCTTATCTTCTGGTTTAATTTTCTTTTGCTTACGTTTTGTGATTGTCTTTTTCCTTGGTCTTCCTATTGGTTTATCAATCACATTATAACCATTTTTTTCGATAATCTCGAATCCAATTAAATAACATTCCCGCTGAAGATAATCCTAAATCTAATGCGACGCTTCTTCCGATTTCATGATTAATTAATACTCGATCGATTGCTTCCATTTTTTCTTTTTTTGTCCACTTATGCCTTGGCCTATCTAACCAGGAAACTCCATAACGATTTAATATTTGAATCAAATAGTAAAAATTACTTTCATCAATTGGATAATATTGTCGTACTTTTGAATACGGATATCCTTTTTGATAAAGAAGATAAATATTAATCTTATCTTGTTTTGAAAAACGCATAAAAAGCACCCCAAATCTTGGATTTATTTTGTCCAAGATTTGGGGTGCATATCATTTAATTCTCAACCTGTTTTTTTTACTCATTTAATTGTTTTTGATCACTGATCAACGCAGGACTCAGCAGGTAACGAACCTGATGCAGTTCTGGAATCGTGCGGCAACCGAGCATCACCATTAAGTCT
>JADIMP010000099.1 GCA_017694665.1 Candidatus Gallilactobacillus intestinavium | reverse complement strand
AAATAACTCCCAAAACCAATAGTTCGATAAAAACTCCAAATAAATAAAAAGTGTGTACCCACTTCCCGAGTAACACACTAATTATTGGAGTGATTAAAAGAACCATTAAACTAATATTTACTAATATTTCTATATTTGTATTTTTGATTCTTTTCAATCTCACTCACACTCCCTACTTCACAATTTGAATCCCGTCGTGGATAGTCTTAATACTTAATTGATTGTGGAACTTACCGTATAGACTGACTTCAGCTACTTTTGTGATTTTAATTTGTTGCTTCGGGGCAACTTTAAAATCGTTATCATCCATAACATTAACCGTAAAACTTTCCATAAAATTTGAAACTGGTACGTCTTCAACTTCACCCATTACGACAACTGTAATTGTTGTACCTTCAATAGTGTTTGTTCGTTTGCCTGAATCATCGTACTTATAGCGAGGTTTAACGTCCTTCACGATTAATTCTGTACAATTATTTAAAAATTTAGCAATATTTACATATACATTCGAAAATCCTTTTAACATAGTTTATTTGTCTCCTTTATTAAGTTTTTTAATTTTTGACTTCAAATATTTATTACTTTTGATGAAATCATCATATTCATTAAATCCAATAAATCCGTGTTCTTTCATATCCCTTAACACGCCAATCATCGCACTTCGAAGCGTTTCAAGTTTTTCAATTCCATCTTTTTTATTTTTGACGTTTGTTTCTGGGAATAAATCATTTTCCAATAATTTTTTATCGTTTGAATAGACATTATTAAACCAGTTATCTACTGTTACATTAGTTTCTGTAGCTTTAATTTCTTTTTTCATATCTTATCCGAATCCTTTCATTAAAATCTTTAGTGTTTTATCGGTTGTATCTGTTAAACTCTGTTCCATTTGTTTTACTGATAAATCACACCAACCGTCGTCAGTCCCGCCTTGTCCATATTCCTTATCAAGATTGGAATTGATTTCATCATCTAAATCTTTAAACGTTTGACGTGTTAATCGGAACAAATCATCATCACCCATTACACTTGATTGATATTGTGCTTCTTGGTCACTGATGACATTCCAATAATCATCATCATTTAAATGATTTTCTGGGTTCATTTCCACTCCTTCCAACACACTAATTATAGCGTGTTCAAATTATTTTACTTGCAAAAAAATTATTTTTGTGTTAAAATAATATTTTTTTCTAACTTCATTTTAATTATAGCGTAAAAAAATAAAAATAAATGATGAAAAATAAAAAGACACCCTTTCGAGTGTCCTAAAATTTTTAAATAACAAAATTTGGATTTTTCAACTTACTATTATCCTTAATATATTTGTAACTTGGATTTTTAATCGTCTTATATTTATCCCAAATTCTTTTTGTTTTATTAATATTTTTGCCATTGTTGACCTTCACATCAATGTTTTTTACGCTGAACTCATAAAGATAATTTACTCGTCTAGAAAATTGATACATATCTTCCTTGGGATAACGCTTCCTGAAAAAATCTATCCAATCATTAAACGGCACAGTTGTTGTGATTAAGATAAAATCCGCAGTTATCATTCTATCGTGATAACGGCTCTTAACGTAATTATTAAGAGAATTATCCAACACATTAAGCCAAGTATTAAAAGGCAAAATTTCCGGTCTGTAATCATCTAACAATAGCACTTTTTGCCCAATATAATTTTGCACAAAATCATTGTTCGAACTCCAACACATATCCCTATCAGGGTTCAAGCCGTTTTGTTCGCAAAATGTAATTGGATAGTGCGATTTACCTAGTCCAGGTTTACCACACAAAAAAATTACATTTCGGTCTACTTCTCTCTTTCCGGATTGATTTTGGAACTGCCAAGTTGCGAACGCATCTTCACAGTCTTTTTTTGCGATTTGATATAACGCACACATTACTCTACTCTCTTGGTTCTCATCAGTAAATTTTGCGTTTTTCAAGTCATATAAATTAATTTCGCCAGTTCTAATCCGATTAAGATATGAATTCTTTTGGATTCTTGCAAGATTGATATACTTATCGGCTACCGCTGATTGCGCCATTTCTTCCCAGTTTTCGAGTGTTGTATGCACGACGCTAATTGGATATACGTGTTTACCGATTGCATTCGAGTGCGTAAGATAAGAAAGATACGCCGATAATTTTCTGATTTTTTGAACAAATTCAGTTTTTACCCCGTAATGCGCAGCTACATCACTCAAGCGCCTTGAATGCGTGAAGTGCATACCAATATGCCAGTGCGGAGTAATAGGCACAGTCTTAGTTGACCCGTCGTCTTGTTGTTCTTCTTTCGTGTCTTGGTCGTGATAAGCCCACGCATAATCAGCTAAATAATTAGTAGTTCTATCAAAATCTAATTGTGTAATGATTTTCTGCGCTAAATCAGCGTCCCGAGTCACGATTTCAAAATTTCGAGAATTGATAAAATTTGATTTGTTGTTTTGAATGATTTTACTATCCAAATTCTTATTGATTTGTTCTGTTTGACTTAGAGTTGTCTTTGTTTTCAATTCAATCACCTTTGTTATTAGATTTGAATCGAAACACAAAGTCAGTAGTAAATATCCATATTGAATGTTATAATTAATTTGTACTTAAATATCGGACATTTACTACACAAACCAAGGTTCCAATTCAGTTTCGTAGTAAATGGCTTTTTTTTTGCGCTCATTTACGCCTAAATTATACCACATCGTCCAGTGTCAAAAATGACACAGAGAACCCTAATTTTGACACATAATGACACAGAGAAAATTGCTAAAAAGTAGCTTAAGCCCTTATTTCCCTAAGGATTTAAAGAATTTAAATTTTTGGTCTTGTGCCATTTCGAATTTCCTACTGACAGGCCCTAGGAAATTCGAAATGGCTGATTTAATAGGGTTTTTAAACCCTTAGAAAGGGAAAAAACACAAAATAGTGTCA
>JADIMP010000098.1 GCA_017694665.1 Candidatus Gallilactobacillus intestinavium | reverse complement strand
ATATAACAAAAGATACTCAGTTGCAAACCAGTACGTATTATAGAAAAAAGGAAAAAAAGCTTGTTGTTTTGTGCCTAAATCATTTGGATTTATCCATTTAAAATATGATGCAACAAGATATATTAATAGTGAATAAAAACAAACTTGTACTACTAAAAGAAAAATTTTTTTTAGTATTTTTTTACCTTTAGCAGAAGAATTAACTAAAAAGTATCCTGAAATCATCACAAAAACAGCCACTGCAACTTTACCAAACATAGCAATAAGCTCACCACTAAAATTTGTTACCCATGCATTTCGAGGAACAGGATTCCCACTTCCAGCAATACTAATATTATTATTTAGTAATCCATGAACAATAGAATGATGAAATACGATTAAAAGCATAGCAAAAATTCGCAGTAATTCGAAATTTGAATTTCGTTTTTTATTCAAGAAAATTACCTACCTTTAATTCTCATATACTACATATGCACCAAAATCTCCCAATTTATGCGCATTACTTGGTAAATTATTTAAATCTATTGATTGATCATTAGCAAGTACAATGAAAAATGAATGTTTCAAATTTTGCATTGAAGAATCAGTATTTTGATAAAAATGCCATTTACCATAATACTGATAATTCATTTCAGCCTGTTTGGGATCATTAGATTTAACCCTATTAAATACATACGGACTAATTGGCTCCCAAAAACGTGCAATTGAAAACATTCCGCCATTTTGATCATCAATAAAGTAAATTTCTTTTCCCGACTTATTTGCTTTGTCAAATAATTTTTTTAATTTCAATGAAGTAATAGTTCCACTATTTGACAATGCCTGAGCATTTTGCCCAAAATATCCATACGAAAACCACATCATCATCATCACAAAAATTACAAGTGCTGATTTTTGTAAAAACTTTGTATTTAAAATTCTCTCTAATCCCAATGTTTCAAAATAAAAAATAGGCAAAATCAAAGCATTCATATGATTTGCATCCGGAATTACAAAAAGAAGAAGAGGAATAGATGAAATTACAGAAACAATCATAAATAAATTAAAAAGAGAATTCTTTTTTAATTTATTTATTGAAATAACTAATCCTATCATTGCTACTATAAACATTCCTGGGAACATTAACCCAATAACTGGTAAAGAATTCCAAACCATTCCATCACCATTTGCAATCATATTTATATTTCCTAAAAAGTTTTGCAGTATTGCTTGAACAATTGGCGTTCCATTTCCAAAAATTAATTGACTAGAACTTCTACTTGCCCACAGTTCCGGAATTGTAAGTCCCAAAATATGAAGTGTGTGATGGCCAATATAATTTACATAAACAAATAAAATCAAAGGCCAAATAATAATCAAAAGTGTAACCACTCCAACTAGAAACTCTTTTAAGTTAATTTTCTTTTTCTTATATAAAAGAATAAACAATACAGAAACAAAAACAGCTAAAAAAATCCAATTATTAGAATATGCATATGCACTTAGACCTACACAGATATTAAAAATAACAAACCAAATCGTTGATTTCTTAAAACTCTTTTGACCTACAAACATTAAAAATGCAGACAATGCGAAAATCATTACAATTGGAAACAAATTACTTTCCAGAGACCAACGATTAGCCATTATCATCCATGGATTAAGAAATAATATAACAATAAAAAGTAAATTTAATTTCGGTCGATGAATATTTTTCATTAAGGCATTATACAAAGTAAACATAGATAATATACTAAAAAATACCATTGGAAACCGATAACTTAAAAGGTTTAATCCAAATAACTTTACAAAGGGAATACTAATTGCTGGGTACAAAACATTCATTCCAGATCCCCAAGCAATTAAATAAACTGGAGCTTTCATCAAATGCGAATCTACTCCATAGTTAGCCAAACACCATGAATTATAACCACCCATAGCTTCATCAACATTTAACCCCATTGCCGAACCATATCTTATAATTCTAAAAAGTATAATAGCTGATATGACGATCAAAAGAACCAATTTATATTTACTCGATTGATTTCGAACATTATTACTCTTTAAAGTATATACTGACATCAAAATAGAAATTGCAATAATAAAAATATAAAAAAACATCTTAGTGCCCCATTTCTGCTACTTTAAATTTCTCAGGACATTTCAAAACAATGTACGTCATAATTCCATATAAAACCAACATAACCCAAGCATATGGTTGAAAATTAGAAATGAAATTAAAGAATGAATTAATATAGATAATAGTATCCAGTGTTGCAACTCCTAAAAATAGTGGTAAATATCTAATATTTAAGCAAGCTAAAACTAACAATAAAACTCCAACCATAAAATCATATCGTTCGTGCATAGCCGGCAAAAAGAAATCGCATGTCCAAATACACCATGTTAAAAGCTGAACAAAATTCTTTTTCACATCAAAATTAATTTTTGACAAATATAAAAGTACAAATGCAAAAATACAAATAGTCATCACAATTAATAATGTTCCCATCATTCCATATTCAATTGCTGCATTAGACCCATAAGCGTCTACGGTAAAGAGTTGTGGGAAATTAATAGCATGTAATGATATAGATTTATATTCCTGTGTCTGTCCCATTAAATCTTGAAATGGCGACATAAAAGATCTTCCATGTAACAAACCACCTACATTGGGTAAATAAAATCCTAATAAAGTCCAGCATAAATTAAAAATACTATGTTTATGTTCTAGGATATAAAGCATAATAATAAACGGTAAAAAGAAAATTGGTTCTAATTTGAAAGATAATGATAATCCATAAAAGAAGAAGCCCCATCCCCATTTATCAATGTAGATAAAATAAAAACTAATAAACATAAAGAAAGCATATAACGGATCACATTGACCCCAAACCATACTTTCAATGAACGCACTCGGTAAAATTAAAGTCATCAAAAACGGAATCGCAAATGAAGAAAGATTCTTTTTAGAATTTATTTTATATGTAAAAGCAGCAACTGCAAAAGCTAAAGCAAAATTAGTTATAGCACCAACTAGCTTAACTGCTCCTTGACAATTTAATCCCCAAGTTGCCATCCAGGCCATTAACATCTGATAAGAGCTTGCATAATCCCCAACCGGATGAGCCAAAGACTTAAATCCTCCATCAGCTACAATTGTATTCCACCAAGGTTGAATACAGTTATTAAAGTCTGTAGATGGAGGACAGGTCAAGTCAAAATGCAATCCCATTTGAATATACAATCCTAAAATAATTAAAAATAAAACACTATACGTAATTATTGCTAGATGTTTCTTTATAAAATCTAAACACCTACCTTCAAGTTCTGTCATCATCTAACTCCTCCTTTATATTTTCCTTTAAAGCTTATCAGTGTAATCATCTTCTTCAATTGTAAATCGAGGACGAGCTTTTACTTCAGAATAAATCTTACCAATATATTCACCAATCATACTGATACAGATCAATTGAACACCGCCTAGAACCCAAAGCGAAATCATCATTGATGACCATCCAGCAACAACGTGTCCGAGACAGTGTTGGATCAATGTGTAAATCAATAAAATAATTCCGACAAAAACAACGCCAATTCCTAAGCCCATGATCAATTTAATTGGAGCTGTTGAAAATGATGTAATTCCATCTAATGCAAACTTGATCATTTTCTTTAATGGATATTTTGATTCACCGGCGAAACGTTCTTTTCGAGCGTAATAAACTTTAGCTGATGGGAACCCAACCATTGGCACCATTCCACGCAGAAACAAGTTTCGTTCTTTGAATTGAAGTAATGTTTCAACTGCTCGCTTACTCATTAATCGGTAATCGGCAGAATTCGGAACCATATCGACCCCTAATTTTTTCATCAAATCATAGAATGCAAGCGCCGTTTTTCGTTTGAATGCTGTATCAGTGTCACGGTTATTCCGTACTCCATAAACAATGTCCTTCCCTTCATGGTACTTCTGAACCATCTTTGGAATGGCATTGATATCATCTTGAAGATCGGCGTCAATTGTAATCATCATATCTGAATAGTTAACTGCTGTTGTTAAGCCAGCAACAAGCGCATTTTGGTGACCGAAATTCCGGCTAAACTTGATTCCAGT
>JADIMP010000097.1 GCA_017694665.1 Candidatus Gallilactobacillus intestinavium | reverse complement strand
TATTCTTATCAGAAACATTAATTGGTGCTTTAGGAGCCGTAATGGATGATAGTACGGATATCGTTTCAATGCTGTTTGCATTAAAACAAGAGCGCCCGGATGTTGATCGTAAAACTTTATTTAAATCAGGGATAAATATTGGTCAATCGATTATGGGTCCTTTGATTAATGTGTTGTTTTTAATTTTTATTGCTAGTGTATTACCGTTGGCAATAATGTTTGTGAAAAATGGGAATACACTTGGATATACTTACACGATGACAATGTCATTAGGAGTTATTCAAAGTTTAATTAGCGGAATAGGAATTGTTGTATCAATTCCTATTGCTAGTTGGTTGACTAGTTTAATGATCGTTAAAAGAAGATGATAATGTAATGAATACGATATATATATTAGGAATAATTTTATTTGTTTTAATGACGATTATCGGTAAAAAACAAGGAATTATTACCTTTTTAACGTTTATTTTTAATTTGGGAGTCTTATTTTTAGATATTTTAGGAATTAAATTTCATTTTTCACCAGTTATTGTAACTATAATTGCTGGAATAATTATTTTAGCGACTAGTATTTTTTGGCGTAAGGGGAATGATTCCTTAAGTAGTATTGCTTTTTATTCATCCATAATTGTTACGGCTATTTTACTAATATTAATTGAACTTATTGAATATAAAGCTAAAGTTTATGGATTTGGTAAAGAAGATACAGCGTCATTAGAAGGATTATCTTTATATATTGGTTTACCGTTATATAAAATTGAAATTTGTACAATTATCTTAAGTACTTTAGGAGCAACAGCTGATACAGCCATAACCATTGTTTCTGGGTTAGGAGAAATTAAACAAAAGACACCTAAAATCACACAAAAACAATTATTTAGTGATGGTTTACAAGTAGGAAACAAAATTTTAAGTACAACGTTTAATACATTATTTTTTGGATTCTTTGGCGGATTTTTAGCATTATTTATTTGGTTTGTTGGATTACACTATTCGATAGGACAGGTATTAAATGATAAAATTTTTGTTAGACAGTTATTAATGATTTTGGTAGCTTTTATAGGAGTACTATTAATTGTTCCCATTAGTTCATTTTTAGCTAGTTTGAAGTTAAGTAATAAAGGACTCAAAAACAATGGAAGAAGAACAGGATAATAACTTACATTTAATTACTGTAAGTGGTATGAGTGGAGCTGGTAAAACCACTGCAGTACAAGCACTAGAAGATTTAGGATATTTTACGGTTGATAATTTGCCACCTAAATTAGTAACTAAATTTTTAGAAATTGCACAACAAAGTGATTTGAATAAAGTAGCTTTAGTTGTTGATTTACGTTCTAAGAAATTTTTTGATGATTTAAAAGATATGATGTTATCAACGAGGCAAGAAGATGGCAATGTTAAAGTGACAATTTTATATTTAGATGCCTCAAATCAGTATTTAGTTACCCGTTATAAACAAACGCGAAGGAAACATCCTTTATTAGGTAATGGCAGTTTATTAGATGCAATAAATCAAGAACGAGAAAAGTTAACCTCGATTAAACAAAAAGCTGACGTTGTAATTAATACTGATAATTTGAATACTAAGCAATTAAGAAAAAGAATTTTTGATTTGTTTGGTGAACAACAAAATAATTTGCGGATTGAATTAATGTCATTTGGATATAAATATGGTTTACCAGTTGATGCAGATATTGTGATGGATGTTAGATTTTTACCTAATCCATATTATATTGATGAATTAAAGAATTTAACTGGTTTAGATCAAAGTGTTTATGATTATGTAATTAGTAAAAGTATTACAGTAGAATTTTGTAATAATTTTTTATCGATGTTGAAAAAAATTATTCCTAAGTTTCGTGAAGAGGGTAGAACTAGTTTAAATATTTGTATTGGATGTACTGGTGGGCAACACCGTTCAGTAGCCATTACAGAAAAAATCGGTCATGAATTATCAGATTTAGATTGTTTAGTTAATATAAATCATCGAGATATAGAAAAGAGAAATAGATAATGAAAAAACCACGCATTGTTGTGATCGGTGGTGGAACAGGATTACCCGTTGTTTTACAAGCTTTGCATAAGCAAAATGTAGATATTACTGCGATTGTAACCGTTGCTGATGATGGTGGATCGTCAGGAATAATTCGAAATTATATTAATGTGGTGCCACCAGGTGACATTCGAAATGTTATTTGTTCCTTATCTGATTCGCCTGACGTTGTGAAAGATGTTTTTCAATACCGTTTTAACGATGATGATGATTTCTTTTCTGGTCATGCAATTGGGAATTTAATTATTGCCGCATTAACTGAAATGAAAGATGGAATTTTTAATGCTGTTCAGGAATTATCTGAATTAATGAAAATAGACGGTCATATTTATCCTGTTTCTAACGAACCCTTGTTATTACATGCTAGATTTACTGATAACAGTGAAATAGTTGGCGAATCCAAAATAACAGAAGCACATAAAATTATTGATCATGTCTGGATAACTAAACAAGAAGACGCTAAAGACAAAGTAGCGAAAGCAGTTCCTGAAGTTATTGATGCAATAATGCATGCTGACATGATTGTTTTGGGACCTGGAAGCTTATTTACCAGTATTTTACCTAATCTAATGGTGAAAAATGTTGGAGATGCGATTTTACAAACTAAAGCTGAAATTGTATATATCTGTAATATAATGACGCAACTAGGCGAAACAGATAATTTTACAGATGCAGATCATGTTATGGCTTTAAATGATCATTTAAATGAGTCCTTTATTGATACAGTTTTAGTAAATAATTATAAAATTCCAGATGATATTATTGACAAAAATAGTGCAGGAAATAAAATAATTCAAGTAACTCATGATGATTTAGCTTTAAGTAAATTAAAAATTAAAGTAATCGAAGATGATTTTATTAATGTTAAAGGTAATAGTGTCTATCATGATGGAGATAAAATTGTTAATAAATTGCTTAATTTATTAAAATGATGGGATTGATGCTAAATGTCTTATGCTGCTGACGTAAAGAAAGAATTGACGAGTTTAGATGTACATAAAAATAATGCTCGAGCTGAATTGTCTGCAATTTTGAAAATGAATGGAGTTTTAAATATCCAAAATCAACAATTGTTTTTATCAGTGCAGACAGAAAATCCAGCGATTGCTAGAAGAGTATTTTCTTTACTAAAACAGGTTTATAAAATTGAAGCACAAGTAGTTGTTAGAAAGAATTTAAAGTTTAATCGTAATAATGTTTATTTAATAAAGTTGAATTATAGTAGTAAGCATATTATTGATGATTTACAGTTAATTTCTGATGGACAAATTTCAAATGAAATTCCTAATTTTGTTTTAACTGATGATATTTGTACCCGTTCTTATTTGAGAGGTGCATTTTTAGCTGGTGGATCAGTAAATGATCCGGATAAAAATAATTATCATTTAGAAATTTATTCTCTTTATGAAGAACATGCACAAAAAATTAAAAAATTAATTAATGGATATAATTTAAATTCTAGATTAACTAAAAGGCGTAATGGATACATTGTTTACATTAAAGAAGCAGAAAAGATTTCTAACTTTTTAACATTAATTGGGGCAACTAATGCAATGTTGAAATTTGAGGATATTCGTATTGTTCGCGATATGCGTAATTCAGTAAATCGTTTAGTTAATTGTGAAACGGCTAATATGAGTAAAATAGC
>JADIMP010000096.1 GCA_017694665.1 Candidatus Gallilactobacillus intestinavium | reverse complement strand
ATAGACGGTCTAAAAGCCGTTAGAAACGAAAATAACCGCTAATTAGGAGATTTCCTAATCAACGGTTATTTTTATTGCTGTTTTGTTGAATAAGCTAATATTTTAAATAATCATCGTACAAGTCATTGAATACGCTTGGCAAGCCACTCTTATCCCTAATCTTTTCCTTAATTAAAATTTTTCCTAACCATCCCAACGACAAAACTACGTCTACTCCATAGAGCTTTAATAATACTTTAAGCATTTACAATAGCATCCTTTCTTTTTCTTAAATTTTGCACTTACATTGATTTTCTAATTCCAAAAGTTTTTATTAAGAATTTAGAAAATTCATAATATCATTATCTACTAGATTGTATACGAACGCAATAGGCAAAAAAGTGCTAAGCAAATATTTGATTGCTCAGCACTTTATTATTGATTAATTGTATTTCTTGATGTTTTCCAAGTTATCCTTAATTGTTAATTTGATTTGTTTTTCGTACATTTTCTATTATTCTTTCAATTTGTCATTACAATGTTTCGTATTCTTTTTCCAAATCTTGGATGCAGTTATCAAAGCCGTCATCACGATCGCCAATTTCGTAGATTCCGTCCATTCCCATAAACATATCCCAGAGCTTGTCAGCGACATTATCGCCTTTTTCTAAGCCGTGATAGATGTTAGGATAAGCTCGCAAATCTTTATCCGAAAGCCAACCTTGCATTGAGAATTCAAATTCTTGTAATTGAGCTAAATCAGTAAGTGGGGCTTGTTCGATGGGCTTACTTGCAATTAGAATCGTCCGAATCTTGTCATCGATTTGGTCTGAAAATTTATCGACTTGCGAAGTCCATGTTGGATCTTCAACTGTAATAACTGGCATTGTCATGCTCAATTCCTTCTTTCAATTAATTAACTTACAAGTATATTATATATCGGATATACAATAAGTCAAGTGATTTGAAAGAAAAAATCAAAATTAGATACAAAAAATAGTAACGAAAAAAAGAGTGCTAAATAGCACTCTTTGAAAGGACATTTTTTATGAAACTAATAAAAAATTCAAAATCAATTTAAATATAGCATACAATGGTCGCTAATACTTTGAATTTAAATGTTTTCTCAAATTTATTAAATCTTGTGTTGACAACTCGCCACAATACTTGACGGGAATGTCGGCGTAATCGACAATATCAAACTTGTTGTTAAGGTCAACAAAAGACGGTTTCTTTAAATTTGCGCTTTTCCAGTCCATGATTGGAAAATAATTTGAGCGAATTGCATCCGACTTGTTAATGAATTTGCTTGTTATTTTAAAGAAAAAGGTTTTGTTACCATGTTTCCAAATCAGAATTGGACGTACCTTACTTTTTCCTTGCTCATCAACAAATGGAACATTCATGATATAGATTCTACCAGTTAGCGTCATCTTTCAAAAACTCCATTGCTTCTTTTTTATTTTTAAAACCTTTAGTTGGAATGTTTGCATGAGCAAACGCATCATCTAGCTTTTGCATTGCAATTTCTCGTTCACTGAGCTTTGGCGTAAAAGGAAACTGATCACTGTTAGCAACAGCGTGATAAAACACGTTTAATGCTGATGAACGGGTCATTCCGTACTGCGCCAACTTTCTTTCTGCATTTTGTACCAAATCACTATCGAGTGATACCTGAATTTTTGTCTTTTTCTGTTTGTCGTCATTTAATAAAGCTCCTAATGTTTCCATTTTAATTCTCCTTTCACTACTTTTACACTCTTATATTATCATTAATAGGAGTAAAAATGAAACATAGACTATTTGATTAATTTACCGACTAAGCGGAATGCAAGATAACCAATGATTGCGATGATTACCCAGCTTAATGGGTTATGTAACAAGCCTAAGAAACCAGCAGCCTTAATACCTGCACGTTTGATACCGTGGTAAGCGACCGTTCGTGCGACGTGCTTTGCCATGCCTGCTGTCTTAATTACTGCCATTGTCTTAATCATTTTGATTATCTCTTTCGTTTTTGTTTTCCTTAACCTTACAATTATATTATATACCCGATATATAATAAGTCAAGGGCTTTATTCAAATTAATCAAATTATTTTTCAACGTTTTTATTAATCAACACTTTTGTTAATTAGCAAAATCATTGGCTATCGAAAGCAAGCAAAAAGCAGGATGCTAACTTGCATCCTGCCTGCTTGCTATTCTGCTATAACACGTCAATTAAGACACTCATTGTGTTTTCCCACGTTCCAATTAATGGGTAAACATCATTGACTTCCAGTGCTTCAATTTCATCAGCTAAGTCATTTGCAATATCCTTTAACGGACGTTCGATTTTAGCCTTGCTACCAAATGTACCGGCTAACCGACTTGCACATCCCGGAGTACTTAATTCATTATTGATTCGATCAGCCAAAGCCAATTTTGCGTAACTATATTCAAAAAAATCTTCCGTATATTTTTCACTGCTTTCCATTGTATCAGCTAATTTAGTAAGCTGTTCATCATTCAGCATGGTATCATTTCCTTTCTTAATATGTTTGTTAATTAATACAATTTGCTTGCAAGCAAAAACAGGATACTGGCTTGTACCCTGCTTGGATATTATCTTTTATAATTTGCTTGCTAATTCATTAATGTCAACAATATCTTCTTTTTTTAATTCATCAACTAACTTCTTAACTAATTTTGTGAATAACTTGTCATCTTCAAATCTTGAATCGAGTCTAGCAAACGCATGCACATACGCTGCTTGATAAAATTCAATTCCAAAGTATTTTTCGTGATTGCAACCGTACTCTTCATATGTTGGATAAATTGACATTATTTGGTTTGCGTCAATGAATTGAATTGTTTCTCCACCATTGCTTTCTAAAGTTTTTGCTTTGATTAACTTCATTCCAATTACCTCTTTCAATTTTGTTTTCCTTTTTCTTACAATTATATTATATATCAGACATATAATAAGTCAACCCTTTTTGTTGAAAAAATCAAAGAAAAATATAAAAAATAAGGATGCAACAATGTGCATCCTTATCCCGTGAATAACCATTACTACTCCTTAACAAAAAAGTGTTGGTGGTTGTATTCTACTAGCCCTATGCCATTATTTTATCATTTTCCGATATTTTTGCTAACTAGCAATTTCATTAATTGACGTTTTCTTTGATCAGCAAAAATGGGATGCAACTAGGCATCCCATTTAATCATTTTCGTTTATTTTAAAAGTGAACGTGCAAGTTTTCATAGCGTGAACCGTAAGCATACTTGTAAGTGTGTTGCGGTTCGTTTTGTTTTTCTTCATATTCCTGTTCTTCGTATTCTTCTTCATTCTTCTTTGAATGACGAACAAGTGGCTTATCAGTGTTTTCTTGATGAGTAAAAATAACAATTATCGGTTCAATCAACAAAGCTAAAGCAAAAAGACAAGTCCGGTATGCTTGGTAGTCGCTACCAGTAAAATGATAAACCGTTAAATAAATCACGCCAAACAATGCGATAAAGAATGCTAACCAATCTAACTTAATTCTGAATAAACTCTTTTTCATTTTTCTAATTCCTTTCAAAAACAATTAATTAACTTACATTTTTATTATATATCAGATATACAAATTGTCAAGTTTATTTTTGAAAAAATCAAAAATAAATGTTTTTGTTGATTAACGTTTTCTTTGATTAATGATTTTATCCATTAACGATTTTGTGTGTGTATTAATACTCAAGTGAGTAAAAAGTGCTTGCAACTGGTTTTAAAGCCTAGCAAAATTATGAGCAAACAAAAAAGCGGAGTGATCACTCACTCTGCTTTCATTTTGATAGTTTGCTTTATTCAGCAACAACTGCCTTTGTCATTTTCAAAAACTTTTCTGAATTAATCTTAATGTCGAACCAACCACGAAAGAAAACTTCTTTGATGTAATCTTCAACTACCAATGTTTCATCAGCATAATCATTTTGAATGTTGTTGATTTCATTATCAGTCAAATTAATCACTACCGAACCTGCTTTGTCAAACAAATCTAAGACTTGCTCAACCGTAGCTGCATCCCACCATTCGTCAAATCTTTCTCGTTGCTTAGTATCTGTAATGCAACTAATCAGTGGTTCGCACAAATCTTCAAAAGCTGTTTCAGGGTGTTCCTGATACAAGCTAATCAGCATTTTCTTTGCTGGGTAGTTATTGATTTCTTCTTTCAAACTCATGACAATCTATCCTTTCTTGCTTTTATTAGTCAGCTAAAACTTCATCAACGTGTTTTAATAGTTTATTCAGTTCTCTATCGCACGTTTCTTCATCACGAAAATCAACAAAATAGTTTTCGTTATTAATTGCATCCCAAATCGTTTCAGCTACCTTATCATCCATTCCATTATCTAGCTGTTTTGCCATGTTAGGATACATACTAATGAATTGCTTGTCAGCATATACAATGTAGGCTGCGATACTCTTCATTTGTGCTAAATCGCCGAATTGTACATCTTTTGCGGTTACTTTCAGTGATTCACATTTTACACTATCGTGGTTTCTCAAGCCCAACTGATCTAACACTAATTCAGGAACTAACTTGTTGATTGCTTTGTCTACCTTTTCGATGTATTCGTATGTTTGTGTCATTCTATCTCGTCCTTTCGTGTTTCCTTTAACTTACAACCCTATTATATATCAGATATATAAATAGTCAAGTGTTTTAGAAGAAAAAGTCAAAAATAATGGTAGTTACTGCAAACAAAAACGGGATGCAATTAAGCATCCCGTTTTTAATAAATAAAGTATTGCACTAAATAAGGTATTGCACTAAAACCAATTATTACTAACGGTAACTATTATAACAAAAAAGCAGGATGCAATGGCATCCCGCCTAGTTTTCTTTTGCTTGCTTTTTATCACTCACATTATCTATCCTAGCTAGAAAATCTTGTGCATTTTTTAAGCTTTGTTGGCTTTCTTTAAGGCGTTTCTTTTTTGCACCATTCGTACCAAGTTGAAAGCTACAAATGGCAATACATACGGTATCGACAATCGAACACGCAATGTTAGCGTAAGTCGGGGCTTCCAATAAAACCACAGCACTTAAAATGTTGGCTAGTAGAATAACTACAAAAGCAACACGGTTCATATTGATTGCAATCTTAGTCCATTTAATAGATTCCTTTGTTAGCCTAACATTTTCTTTGAGTTCCTTAATTTCTCTTTCGCCAAATTCCATAGTGTTTCCTTTCTACTCTAAAGCGTTACGGTCATTTAACATATCATCTTCCGTCTTGTAATCATTCATTGTAAGCAACCATTCGCCAAACATGCCTAATTCAATATAGGTTGCTGAATAATTGCCCGTGTGATGATCTATCGTGTAGAAACCACTATCCGTCAAGTTGTAACGCTCAACAATATCTTCAAACTCTTCACGGTCATCGTCAATCGTTTCTACTAGCTTGTCGCCTAGTCTATCGTATTCTTTTTCAGGAATGTAGTACATTGGTGTTCCGTACACATCCACCAGCTGTCTTACAGTATTCATAACTTGCATCCCTTTTTCCTAGAGCTTATCGGGCAAAAATTCGGCGTCAAAATTATCGTCCATTTCCAGCATGATATAGCTTTCAATGTCCTGCCAGTCGCAAACACTAAGTGCATTTTCAGCAACCCATTGCTTGTTTGCGTCCGTTACCAATAACTCATTATCTTCTAAGAATTGCTTTGCGGTATCAAGCAAGTCTTTCTTGGTTACAAAATCAGTTGTTTCGTTCTTATTGTTGAATTGAGCAGAGCTGGCGTAGACTGGCACGTCATCGCCAATCTCTGGCAAGCAATCAGCGTCAGCTGCATAGACGTGATCACTGCCACTATTCGGACTATGCCCACCAATTACTTTCCAATTGCCATGCTTGCGAACTGCTCCGCCATACAAGCCATATACAACGTTTGTTGTTTCACTTTGCTTTGTTTCCATTTTTCTTTATTCCTTTCACGATTTAATTAACTTACTTTTTTATTATTTGATTAACTTACCAACTAAGCGGAATGCGAGATAACCAATGATTGCAAAGATTACCCAGCTTAACGGGTTGTGTAACAAGCCTAAGAAACCAGCAGCCTTAATGCCTGCACGTTTGATACCGTGGTATGCGACCGTCCGTGCAACGTGCTTTGCCATACCTGCTGTCTTAATTACTGCCATTGTCTTGATCATTTTGATTACCTCTTTCTTTTGCTTTCCTTTAACTTACAATTATATTATATACCCGATATATAATAAGTCAAGGGTTTTATTCAAAAAAATCAAAAATTTTATTGTTATTTTTTAGTTTGATTTTTCATTATTATAGCCGGTTAGATCACTCATGTGTTGCATTCTAAGCAAAACAAAATGGGATGCTGTTGCATCCCGTTTCTGTTGTTTATTTTGTTGTTTCAATTCTTTCTTTGCAAAAATCGATTTGATCGTCCAGCCAGTCGTTAAAGCTTTCTTCAAGCTTTGCATCGTTAAAACCATAATCTTCAATATGATATTCTGATGATTCATCAAAATCTTTAACATAGCTTGGAATTTCTAATGGGTCATCTTCTGCTTTTTCACGAATTAACATAGCTGCATAGTCATCATCAACAATTCTATAATCTTGCAGTGATTCAGCAAGCCCAGCAATGTTTTCGCCATACAGATTATCGATTGCCGTTTCTGCTGGAAAATCAGTGTTGTTTTTTAATACCTTAAGAATTTTACCGTAAAACTCGTTGGCAGTTTTGCTAAAGTGTTTGCACCAAATATCGATTTTGGTTGATAAAGAAACATCATTTGTTGTAACCACCGCATCGTTTTTTTCAACCAGTTGATCAATATCGCTTTCAAGCTCATTCATCTTTTCAACGGTGAAACTTGAGAATGGTTCCAAATGCTTGTAATTCCATTCATTGTAAAACAGTTTAACGTTGGTATTTTGTTGATTATCAGTGATATTTTCTTGGCATTGGCCACCCTCTTCAATATCGTTACCGAAAGGTTCAACAATATCAGCCATGGTTGAAAAATATCTTTCAGTTAGATCAATTTCAAAAACTCCAATCGGGCTATCTGTTTCTTCACTAATAAATGGTACAAAAACATGTTTTCCTAAGTATTTCATTTAAAATTCCTTCTTTCAATTAATTAACTTACAAGTATATTATATATCAGATATATAAATAGTCAAGTCTTTTTGTCGAAAAAATCAAATTATTTTTCGATTTTTTAGTAACAAAAAAGCGAGATACAATAAGCATCCCGCCTGATCACTCTTCTATGCAATCACGATAAAATTATTATCTAGAATATCTTTACGGCGTACATAATAACTTTGATTATCAGTTTCTAACCACTTCTTACAACCTTTATCAAAGAAAAGGTCATGGTGGCAAGCGTTAATCGTATTGCCGTTCTTTTCAGCTTGCTTGAGTAATTGCTTTGCTCTGTGATATGTTGCACAATTCTTACGCCATTG
Organism: Candidatus Gallilactobacillus intestinavium; assembly: GCA_017694665.1. Taxonomy (GTDB): domain Bacteria; phylum Bacillota; class Bacilli; order Lactobacillales; family Lactobacillaceae; genus Gallilactobacillus; species Gallilactobacillus intestinavium. Next base: position 2,943 of record JADIMP010000096.1, on the reverse strand, counting down.
ATTAGCATTCTGATCATCAGTTGGTGTTAGCAACTTAAGAATGCCAACCGGACAATCGCAACAAGCTGGAATTGCATGCTCATCCATTTCTTTGTAACTGAATTCTCTATCTTCATAACTTGTCAAAGCAGTAGTAGCAAACACTTGCTTAACTTCTTGCTGTTGATCTAATTCAGCAACGGCTGCATAATAGGTTGTCCCTACCATACTCGATTTAAGCACTTGGAACTTTTTGCCATCGTTCCATAGCTTGTCGATATATTCCTTACGGTTCTTTGTACTTACGTACTTACCTGAAAAGTCCATTTCGTTAATCCATCCCATTTTAAAATTCCTTCTTCCAATTAATTAACTTACAAGTATATTATATATCGGATATATAAATAGTCAAGTCTTTTTGTCAAAAAAATCAAATTATTTTTCAACAATTTTATTAATTAATAATTTTGTCAGTTGACGTTTTCATTGGTTGATAGTTTTATCCATTAACAGTTTTGTGTGTATTAATACACAATCGAGTAAAAAGTGTTTGCAACTGATTTTGAAACTTAGCAAAATTATGAGCAAACAAAAAGCAGGATGCTAGTTGCATCCTGCTTGAGTGATCTATTTTATTAATTAGTAGTATGATGTTTCTAATAATTCTTCGCCGTGATATTCAGTAGCGATTGCAAATGAGCTGACCCAGCAAGCTAATTCATCAGAGTTCTTCATCTTGCGGTGCATCTCAACACCTTGAACTGACTTAGGATCTTTTTGATATTGTTCAACGATTTGTTGAGCTTGGTTTTTACTTGCTGTCACGTTGTGTTCGTCATAGCCAACTGATTCGTAAGAGCCGAAAGCAATCGGTGCAATCCATACACTAGCCTCGGTTTCACGAACCACCACGTAAAAATCGATGTTTGTTTGATCATAACCCCATTCGCTTACCATGATTTTGCCTACATTGCTGTGATTTTCTTTTGTCATTCTGATTACCTCTTTCATTTTTGCTTTCCTTTAACTTACAATTCTATTATATATCAGATATATAAATAGTCAAGCCCTTTCTTAGAAAAAAATCAAATTATTTTTTTGAAAAATAAAAACAGGATGCTTGCATGCATCCTGTCTTTGTTTTTTTCTCTAATCTAAAATCGCCCAGTCTTGATCAAATGTATCCCCGTTTCCGATACCCTCTAGAAACCGCCGAATATTTGCTTTAATCGTAGTTTCAATCTGATAGTCTAGTCCCAAACCGTATTTTGAGAAACGGTCGTATGCTTGCCTAATTTCCTTTTGTCCGGCATTTTCAAAGAATCCATTCGTTTGAATTTTTTGATAAAGTTTCTTTCCAAGTGACTTGACGTATCTTTGTAAATAGCCAATTTTACGCTTGTAATTGTGATCTTCACAATCATTGATTGCCAACACATTAAATCTAAGTGTTTCATTATCCCATTTCATTTTGAATTCCTTCTTCCAATTAATTAACTTACAATTATATTATATATCAGATATACAATAAGTCAAGCAATTTTATCAAATTAATCAGATTATTTTTCAACGTTTTTGTCGATTATCATTTTCATTAATTGACACTTTTATTAGTTAGCAAAGTTCTACTCTTTTCATAACAAACAAAAAGTGGGATGCTTAGTTGCATCCCACCCAATTATCTTTCTTATTCAATTCTATTTTTATTCTTTATCGAAAAGCTTTTCATTAAAAACTTCTACAATCGTTAACTCAAAGTCTACCAATTGCTTACCAAACTTTTCAAATCGACTTGGATTTTTTAACTTATCAAATGCTTTGCCAAACATGGCAGCTACCACCAAAACATTTAAGCCAACGAATGTAGCAAGCAGCAAAAACGATGTTACCCCTAAGCTAAATGGAATTCTTGCAACTGGGAAAAGAAACTCATCGAGAAACGCAATCCAAATGATCCATTGTACAATCGCAATCTTGACCAAACCACCGCGAAACTCTTTCTTTTTTCCAAGTTCTTTAGCTGTAATCTGGCAAAGTGCCAAAACACCTGAAACTAACAAGCTAAAAGCTAATTGAATCATAGCAACACCATTCGTTAAAATCGACATCATATAAAAAACTTCCTTTCAAAACAATTAATTAACTTACATTCTTATTATATCTCCGATATATAATAAGTCAACCTTTTTCTTTGAAAAAATCAAATTATTTTTTGGTGTTTTTGTATAGTAACAATTTTGCTAATCGACAATTTTATTAATTAACGAAAACAAAAAGTGGGATGCTCAACTGCATCCCACTTTAAAACTGATCTATTTTATTTATTGTTTTCTTCGGCTAGTACGTTTTCTAATGTGTTTTGTTCGTTTTCAAAAACGTTGTACACATTCCATTTACCTTTTTCAAAAATATAAATGAATTCCGCACCAAAAGTGAAGTCATCTGCTGTATTAAGCAATTCATCAACCGACTTGAATTCGTGATATTCATGTTTTTTTAGTTTATGAACTACACCGGCACTGAAGTACCGGGTTTCTGGGAACAATCAGCTTGCTAACAAATCATTGAGAACTTCGTTCTCATATGTTTGAAAGTAGAGGTTAATCTATTTTACCAAAGCCAGTCCCTGACCTAACTAACATTTATTACGCTGTTAGTCCTTTATTCAAAATATTCAAAGCTGCATTTACATCGCGGTCATGGTGTTGATGGCATGTAGGGCATGTCCATTCACGCGTTGCTAACCATTCACTTTGTGTTAAATTATCAAATTCATGGTTTTTTTGACCGCAACTTGAACAAACACGAGATGTGTTATTCGGACTGACAACAATTAGTTGTTTTCCGTACCATTCGCATTTATATTCAAGTTCTCGTCTGAATTCGTACCATGATTGATGTTCAATCTTATGAGCTAAGTGATGATTCTTAAGCATATTAGATACTTTTAAATCTTCGATCACG
>JADIMP010000095.1 GCA_017694665.1 Candidatus Gallilactobacillus intestinavium | reverse complement strand
ATATTTGTTGTAATTGTTACTTTTTTAATAACTTTTGGGTATTTGTTTATTAATTTAAATAAAAAAGTGATAATTATGCATAATTTAATAAATTTAGAGCAAAAACGCATTTTGAATAATTATCGTTTTTTAAATTTATTTACTGATGTAAAAGAATTGAATTCTAGCTTAATTATTAAACGAAGTATTTTTAATGGATTAATTAAATTTCTGAGCACTAAAATAACCAATCCATATGAATATTTATACTTAAGAGGTTTTTTAAGAGATAAAAACTTTTTTGGCAATATATATAGACTTGTTATTTTGGGTATACTTATTTCTATTTTTATTAATAATTGGATTTATTCATTTGTTATATATTTAATTTGTCTATTTATGATATATATTCAATTATTACCTCTTTATAAAAAATACGATTACAATAAAGTGTTTAATTTATATCCGTTATCAGTTACTTATCGAATAAATGGATATTTAATGAATATAAAGTATTTGATTATTTCAATAACTCTAGTATTTAGTCTGGAAAGTATTTTTATTTTTAAAAATGTGTACGTACTGTTGTTATTAATAATTATTGATTTAATAATTTATTTTCACTGTAATTATATATTAAAAGGATATAGCAAAAAAAATGAGAGTAAGAAATAAACCTTGGGCGGATGATTTAATTAATAGTCATCCAGATCTTGTTATAAATAATAAGGAAAAACAAATACATGATTTAAATTTTATAAGACAAGATAAACCGTTACATGTAGAAATAGGATCTGGAAAAGGTGACTTTTTGATAGGAATGGCTTTAAAACATCCTGATATAGAATTTATTGGTATTGAAATACAAAAATCTGTACTTGCCATTGCGCTTAAAAAAACTTTGCAACAAAAAGTAACAAATTTGCATTGGATTTGGTCTGATGGTAGTGCTATTACAGATATTTTTGTAAATCAAAAAATAGATTTTATATATTTAAATTTTTCAGATCCTTGGCCTAAGAAACGTCATGAAAAAAGAAGGTTAACTTATATTAAATTTTTACAAGAATATAAAAATGTTTTAAAAGATGACGGATATTTACAATTAAAAACTGATAATAGACATTTTTTTGAATATTCATTGCTTAGTATTACTAATTTTGGATTTTCATTAAAAGAAATTTCATTAGATTGGCATAAAGATGTTATAGATAATGATTTAGAAAATATTGAGACTGAGTATGAACATAAATTTTCTCAACGTGGACAAGTTATTTATCGATTATTAATTAAAAATTTTAAATAAAAGTAATTCTGATGGTTAAATTAATAAAAGTTTTTTGTAGTAAATTTAATGACTTTATAGTTAAATTTGATGATTTTAATATAGTGAAAATTATTAAAAGATCACTATTAACTTTATTTCCATTTGTTTTATTAGAATCAATTTTAGATTGGATAGATAATTCATTTTTGAATCCAAATGGTTTTTATTATCAAATTTTTCATTTTCATTTACCACTGTTTTTTGCCAATTCTTTGCATGATTTAGTTATTATTTTAAATATATTAATAAGTATAGCTGCCGCTTATTTAGTTGGACATTTTTATATTGAAAATTATGTTAAAGATGATTTTATTGTTGGCATGACCAGTGTAGTTGCATATTTAATACTAAATTATGATTATCGAAGTTTTGATAATTTATTTATATTTGAAAATTTTGGTTTACGTGGACTAGTTTTAGCGTTTATAACTGGAATATTTGTTGGTTTTGTTTTTAAAAAGTTTGTTTATAAAGATACAACCGATGTTTCTAGATTATTAATTAATTTTCAAAAATTGTTTTTTGGTGTTTTTTTAATAGTGATATTTTTTATTTTCATAGGTTGGAGTGTTAGTTTAGTTACAAGCAGGGGAATTTTAGGATTATTAAATCAAGGATTGTCTACTCTTATTCTAGGTAAAAATACAACTAATTTGTTATTAATTATACTGCTAGCAACTATTGGCCAACTATTAATGTTTTTAGGAATATATAATCCTGTTGTTCAACCTAGAATGATATCTTATTCAACATTTACTAATGTAAATATAAAATTTATACATATGCATAGAATTTTGAGTGGCATGCCTTATCCTATAACTTTACACACAATATATGATGCTTTTGGAAATATTGGTGGAGTTGGTGGATGTTTAGCTTTAATGATAGCAATATTAATTGTTAGTAATTCTAAACGAGAAAAAAATGTTTCTTATTGGGGGATATTACCTGCTTTATCTAACTCTGCAAATATTGGTTTTGTAGGATTACCATTATTTTTTAATATTAATTACATATTACCAACTTTAATTGTGCCTATTTTTAATATGTTAGTAGGAGCTTCTTTAATAAACTTGCATATAATTCCGGCCATAGGTTATCAAATACCAAGAACAACTCCTGGTATTTTGCAAAATTTTGTTGGTACAGGTGGTAATTGGTTATCTTTAATATTTAGTATATTAATATTTACTGTAGACATTTTTATATTTATTCCATTTGTTAAGAAAGAAAATATAAAGTATAAAACATTATAGAGACACTGATAATGAAAATTAAGTTCAAAAAGACTAATAAGTTTATTGTATTTTTAGTATTGTTTTTATTAATTATAATTTGTGTTTCTGTTCCTTGGATAAAAAATAGTGTTAAGAATCCAATAGCTGTAAAACCAACAAATAGAACACCCATTATTTTTGTTCCAGGATCTTCAGCTGGAGAAAATAGATTTGACGATTTGTTTTCGTTAATTAATAAAGAAGATAAACATAGTATATTAAAAGTTGAAGTTGACACTAACAATAAATTAAATATTAAAGGACATGTTAGACCAACTGATCATGAACCCTTTTTTGTTATTGCATTTAAGAATAATAAAGATGGATATATTAACATAAAAAAACAAGCTTATTGGTTAAATACTGCTATAAATTATTTATCTCAAAGATATTCATTTAATAATTTTTCGTTTTTTGGCCATTCAAATGGGGGATTAATTATAACCTTATATTTAGAGAAATATTTTGATCAATCTAAAATGATTGTTAATAGACTTATGATGTTGGGTTCTCCGTTTAACTTAGATCAGTCAAATCCTGATAAGAAAACGATTATGTTACAATACATGATTGCAAACAAAAAGAGATTACCCAAAAATTTGATTGTTTATTTAATAGCTGGAGCTAAAAATTATAATAATGATGATTTAGTACCAGTAAGCAGTGTTTATTCTGGAAAATACGTATATCAAAACCAAGTAAAAAAGTTTACTGAGGCAACAATAACAGGTAGTGATGCAGAACATTCTGATTTACCTCAGAATAAACAAGTAGTTCAATTAATGAAGTTATATTTACAAATTAATCATAGATTTATTAAAAATTCAGTAACTAAAAATATTAATGAACAACGTTAATGATTTTATTTTCGATTAAATTAATTGTGAATTTATAAATAATAGGATCATTGCAATTTTTTTGATAGCAAATAATCCCACCATTGCATAAACCATTAGCAATAAAGTCTTTAATGTTTGGATAATTTGTCCATGTAGTTTTAATAATTAAATTATTTTTAATTAATTGTTGTTTAATTTCATTTAATAATGCGTAATAGTTATGTTTATAATTTAATTTTTTTTGCGCAATAAATATAGTTGAAAGTGCTGTTGTTCCACTTAATAAACCTAAAGCCATTAATTTTAAATTTTTATGTTTCAATTTTGTATTCCTTAGATAAATGATATATTTAATTTTAAACGTAAAATTTTGATAATTAAAGATTATTAAAATTTTTTATAAAAATGGAGTTTATATTATGTTAATTTCTAGTATGAATGAAAATTTTCCTAATACTTTGGTAATTATTATAAAACCAGATGTAGTGAAGCAATCTGAAATTATAAATAAAGATGTTGTTAGGATATTTGATAGCAAAACTGATGAAACATTGGGATTTAATTTTTTAAATGTTGATAAAGTTGATGATTCCATTGTTGGAAACGGTTTTATAAATTTATCAGAAAATCAAATTAAAAAGTTAAATAATAAATTATCTAAATCAGGATTTAATCCTGAATTAAGTTTAGATAAAAATCCTAAGTTTGTAATTGGATATGTAAAAACGATAAAAGATCATCCTAATTCAGATCATTTAAAAATTGCTTATGTTGATGTAGGAGAAAAAGATTTATTACAAATAGTTAGTGGATCTCCCAATATTAAAAGTAATATTAATGTAGTTGTAGCTAAAAATGGGGCTGTTATGCCAGATGGTAAAATAATTTGGTCAGGGAAATTAAGAGGTGTTGATTCAAATGGGATGATTGCGAGTGGATATGAATTGCATTTAAAAAACGCACCGACTAAAAAAGGAGCATTAATTTTGCCAAATGATTTTGGAACAATAGGTTCAGAATTTGATTTTAATAAAGGTAATCAATTATTTAATAATTAAGGTGGTTTGTATTGAAACATTATGATGGGCCTGCATTTTTAAGAAATAAGGGTACTAATAGAGATAAGGATAATTTTGATGAAAAAATTTCAATAAATAATAATCAAAATGGTAATTTGTTAAGAGATAAGACTGATGTTGCTTTTTATATTAGGAATCAAAAAAGAGCTCTTAATCAAGTGACAAATAAGGATAAATTTAATGTACCCTTTTTGAACAATGAAGGTGTTAAAAAAAATGATAAACCTAAAACAAATAATATGGCATCTACCTCTATGCCAACTAATGTTCATAATAATGTGGTAAAAAAAAGAGCCATAAATGAATCTAAGAATTCTAAAATAAAAAAAATAAATAGTAATTTACAAGATCTTAATCCATTGAATGAGCAATCTTCTATTAAACATAGTGGTAATAAAAACTATGAAACAAATAGAACTAATATACAAACAAGTATTTTTGACCAATATGAAGTTAATGATGATAGCGCTCTTGTTGGCAGAAGTTATTTTCATGAAAATGATAAAAAGTTATTAGATTATCATTTTCCAAGTTTGAATTTGTTAAAACCACCGGTTGTATCACAAAGTAATTTAGATGATTGGGTTCAAAATCAAATTGTTATATTAAATAATACATTAGATTCATTTAATGTTGATGGAGAAGTGGTTAATTATACGATTGGTCCAACTGTTACGCAATTTCAGGTTAAATTAGGTTTAGGAGTTAGAGTAAATAAGATAACTAAATTACAAGATGATTTAAAATTAGCTTTGGCTGCTAAAGATATTAGAATTGAGGCACCTATTCCTGGGACATCTACAGTTGGAATTGAAATACCAAATATCAATCCACGTCCAGTAATGTTATCAGAAGTATTGCAATCAGATAAGTTTAGAAAAAGTAATTCTCCATTAACTGTAGCGTTAGGAGTAGATCTATTTGGAAATCCTCAAATAACTGATTTACGTAATATGCCACATGGATTGATAGCAGGAGCAACGGGATCAGGTAAGTCAGTATTTATAAATAGTTTGTTGATTTCTATCTTATACAAGGCAACTCCTCAAGAAGTAAAATTGGTTTTAATTGATCCTAAAGCTGTGGAAATGGCTCCTTATAAGGATATTCCTCATTTATTAGCTCCAGTTGTTACGGAACCTAAAGCTGCTTCGGCTACATTAAAGTGGCTAGTAAAGGAAATGGAAAATAGGTATCACCAATTAGCTGAAGCTGGTGTTAGAAATATCGAGCAATATCAAGAAAAAATGAAGCAACAAGAGTTAGGCAATCAAATGCCTTACATAGTTGTTATCATTGATGAGCTAGCAGATTTAATGATGGTAGCTTCTTCTGAAGTGCAAGATTATATTGCTAGAATTACACAAAAGGCTAGAGCTGCTGGAATCCATTTGTTAGTGGCAACACAAAGACCTTCTGTAGATGTTGTGACCGGTGTAATTAAAAATAATATTCCTACTAGGATAGCATTTATGGTATCTAGTCAAGTTGATTCACGGACTATTTTAGACTGTTCAGGAGCAGAAAGACTTTTAGGCAAAGGAGATATGCTGTATCTTGGTAATGGAAAAGGACAGCCTATAAGATTACAAGGAACTTTTGTGGATGAGGAAATAGATGATATTACAAGTTTTGTGAGAGAACAACAACAACCTAATTATGCTTTTGAGCCAAAACAATTAAGCTTGAATGAATTTAATGAAAAACATCGTGATGAATTATGGGATAATGTATTAGAATTTATTTCAAAAGAAAAAAGTATATCTACTTCTAAATTGCAGAGAATGTTTTCAATTGGATATAATCGTGCTGCTAATTTAATAGACCAATTAGAAGAAGACGGTTATATATCAGGATCCAATGGGTCCAAACCAAGGGAAGTATTTTTGACTTCTGAAAAGTTAATGCAATTAAAAAAGAAATGAAAATTAATTTAAAAGAAAGTTGGTTTTATTTTGACAGTTAATTTAAATAAATTATTTTACTTCATTGGAATTAAGGGTTCTGGAATGGCTTCTTTAGCATTAATATTACATGATAATGGATATCGTGTAGCTGGATCTGATATTAAGCAATATACATTTACACAGTTAGCTTTAGAAAAAGCAAATATTCCTATTTATGAATTTAATAAATCAAATAATTTAGAACCCAATTCCATTGTTATTTTGGGAAATGCTTTTAAAGATGATCATCCAGAAGTAATTAAGGCTAAAGAGATGGGATTACCTGTAATACGATATCATAAATTTTTAGGTGAATTTATGAAAGATAAGATAAGTATTGGAATAGCAGGAGCTCATGGTAAAACAAGTACGACTGGACTATTATCACATGTTTTTAGTGGAATTATTCCTACTAGTTATTTAATTGGTGATGGAACTGGTAAAGGAATTAAGGATTCTAAATATTTTATATTTGAAGCTGATGAATATCGTCGTCATTTTTTAGCTTATTATCCGGACTATGCTATTTGTACAAATATTGATTTTGATCATCCAGATTATTATCAAAATATGGAAGATGTATATGATGCTTTCGAAAGTTTTGCGAAGCAAGTTAAGAAAGCTGTTTTTGCTTATGGAGATGATGAAAATCTTAGAAGGTTAAATGTTGATGTACCTGTTTATTATTATGGCATTGGTGAAAACAACGATATTGAAGCAAGAAATATTCAAAGAACCATTAAAGGGTCATCTTTTGATGTTTATATTCATAATAAATTTGTTGGTAATTTTAAAATTAATTTGTATGGAAAACATAATGTTTTGAACAGTTTGGCAGTTATTGCTGTAGCATATTTTGAAAAGATTCCAATGGATGAATTAAAACGTGAATTATTAAGTTTTAAAGGAGTTAAACGTAGATTTGCGGAATATCAAATTGGCGATATTACAATTATTGATGATTATGCACATCATCCTTCTGAAATTAGAGCTACAATTGATGCCGCTAGACAAAAATATCCTGATAAGGAAATTATCGCTGTCTTTCAGCCTCATACTTTTACAAGGACAATTGCTTATTTAGATGACTATGTAAATAGTTTAAGTTTAGCAGATCATGTATACTTAACTGATATTTTTGCATCCGCTCGTGAAAGTAATGGTAATATAAGTAGTGAAGATTTGGGTAATAAAATAAACAAAGGTGGAGAGGTATTAAAGGTAGATAATATGTCGCCACTTTTAAATTATGATAATGCGGTAATTATCTTTATGGGTGCAGGTGATATTCAAAAATACGAGCAAACATATGAACAATTGTTAAATGATGTTCGTATAAAAAATGTTTAATCGTTTTGATTGTATTTATTAAAAAGTTTGGATAAAATATCTTTTAATTAATAGTGAGGTGACATTAACATTGAATGGATTTGATTTTCAAGAACAACAACGCAAAGAAGTTAATACTTTTTCACCTGATTTAAGTTCATTTATGACACGTGTATTTGGATATATGGGATTAGCTGTTTTAGTTTCTGCTGTAACTGCTATTATGGCTGGGGTAGTTTTTAAAACTGCTTATATGAGTTTCTTAGCCACGCATAGTTGGTTTTCATTTTTATTAATTATTTTAGAATTTGCTTTAGTGTTTGGAACTAGTTTTTCAGTTAATCGTGGATTAGCTAAATCGTTGTTATTGTTGTTTAGTTTTGCATTAGTTAATGGATTAATGTTGTCAACAATATTTATGGCTTATACAACTGCCAACATTTTTTCATCTTTTATAGCTGCAGCAGTTATATTTGGTGGAATGTCAATATATGGAATGATTACTCATCGTGATTTATCTAAAATTGGTACGCAAGCTACTTTTGCTTTATTTGGTGTTATAGTAGTAACTATAATTAACATGTTTTTAAAATCTTCGATGGTGACGTACATCTTTAGTTATATTATTATTGCTATATTTATAATTTTGACAGCTTGGGATGTGCAACGTATGCGTCAAATTTATGAAAATTATGGAAATCAATATGATATTAATGGTTTAGCGGTACAAGGATCGTTACAGTTGTATTTAGACTTTATTAATATATTCTTGTATGTTTTGGAAATTTTTGGTTTTTCCAATAATAGAGATTAAAAAGAGAGAATATACATTCTCTCTTTTTTTCTTGGTTTAAAAATTTTAATATATAAACGATATTAGTTTTACAGTTAGGATTTATCATGGATAATGAAAAAGTTTTATTAATTGATGGAAATAGTATTGCATTTAGAGCATTTTTCGCTTTGCACCAACAATTGGAATCTTTTGTTAGTCATGAAGGCTTACATACAAATGCAATATATGGATTTAACACTATGTTAGATAAAGTGTTAAGTGATATTAATCCAGATAAGGCTTTAGTAGCTTTTGATGCAGGAAAGGTTACTTTTAGAACTAAAAAATTTAGTGAGTATAAAAGTGGTCGTAAGAAAACACCAAGTGAATTTTTGGAACAAATTCCATTTATTAAAGATTTGATCAATGCGTATGGAATTAAAACCTATGAATTAAAGAATTATGAAGCAGATGATATTATTGGCACAATAGCTAATAAAGCTGATTTAAATGGTGACAAAGTAACTATAGTAACTGGCGATCGTGATTTAACTCAATTAGTTAATGATGATATTACGGTTGCTATTACTAAAAAGGGTGTTTCAGAAATTGAATACTATACTCCAAAACATATTCAAAATAAATATGGTATTAAACCTGATCAAATAGTGGATCTAAAAGGACTAATGGGTGATAAGTCAGATAATTATCCTGGAGTGACTGGAATAGGTGAAAAAACAGCGATTAAATTATTGCAAAAATATTCTAATATAGATAATTTATATAATTCGTTGAATGAATTAAAAACTAGTAAAATGAAAGAACATTTAATTGCTGATAGAGATAATGCATTTTTAAGTAAAGATTTAGCTACTATTAGAAAAGATGCGCCAATAGATATTGGTTTAGATGAGTTAAATTATTTAGGTAAAGATACTAATAAGTTAATAAAATTGTATCGAAAAATAGATTTTAAAAGTTTTTTATCTAAATTAGATACTGTTAATATTAACTCTAGCACACCAAAAACAAGTTTTATTGAATTAACTAGCAAAAATTTAGATTTATTAGATGAATTATCAGATCATGTTGTTTTTAGGATAGAATTGGATAATACAAATTATCACTTAGCAAATATTATTGGATTTGCAATAGGAGATAAAAATCACTGCTTTGTTAGTTGTAATGATGAACTTTTATTTGATAAAAAAATAATTAATATTTTAGAAAATGAACTTATTGAAAAAAGTACTTTTAATCTTAAAGAAGAATATGTGGCTTTAAATAAAAAAGGTATTCATATTAATGGGGTTTCTTTCGATTTATTGTTGGTTTCATATTTATTGAATACAAGAAATAATTCTTTAGATTTTGGACAAATTGTGAAAGAATATGGCTATTTTGATATCAAAAATGATGAAGATATATATGGCAAGAAAGATAATTATATTGTTCCAGAGAAAAAGGAATTGTTAACTCATTTGGCTCAAAAAATAAATGTTATTTTTAATTTAAGGGGTATTCTTTTAAGTAAATTAAATGATAATAATCAATTATCCTTATATCAAAATATAGAGTTGCCTTTAGCTATTGTTTTATCGAAAATGGAAATTCGGGGAATTAAAGTAGATGCACAATTATTAGTTGATATGGATAAAGAATTTTCTCTTACTTTAGAACAATTAAGCTCTGAAATTTATAATTTGGCAGGAGAAAAATTTAACATTAATTCACCTAAACAATTAGGAAATATTTTGTTTGAGAAGTTGCAATTACCTGTAATAAAGAAAACAAAGACAGGATATTCTACTTCTGTAGACGTATTAAAAAAATTGTCTCCTCAAGCACCAATAATAGATCAAATTTTAAATTATCGTGAATTAAAAAAATTACAATCAACTTATTTAGAAGGATTATTAAAAGACATTCATTCAGATGGTAAAGTACATACACGTTATCAACAAACTTTGACTCAAACAGGAAGATTATCTTCTGTAGATCCTAATTTACAAAATATACCAGTTCAGACTGAACAGGGTCGTTTGATTAGAAAAGCTTTTATTCCTAGTACTCCCGATAGAAAAATTGTCTCTTTTGATTATTCTCAAATTGAATTAAGAGTTTTAGCACATATTACTGGTGATAAAGCATTACAAAATGCTTTTATTAATGATGAAGATATTCATACTGCTACAGCTAAAAAAATTTTTAAATTGAGTAATGATGATGTAGTAACTCCGTTAATGAGAAGACAAGCTAAAGCAACTAATTTTGGTATTGTTTATGGAATTAGTGATTATGGTCTTTCAGAAAATTTAGGTATTTCTAGAAAACAAGCTAAAGAATTCATTAATACTTATTTTGAAGAATATCCGGAAGTTTATAATTATACGCTAAGTATTGTTGATCAAGCTCGTGAGAAAGGATTTGTTGAAACAATTACTCATCGTAGACGTTATTTAACAGACATAAATTCAAAGAATTTTAATTTACGATCTTTTGCTGAAAGAACTGCTATGAATACTCCTATTCAAGGTAGTGCTGCTGATATTATAAAAATTGCCATGATTAATGTAGAGAAAGCAATAAAACAGGAAAATTTAAAGACTAGAATGTTATTGCAAATTCATGATGAACTAATTTTTGAAGCGCCTAACGATGAATTAGATAAAATAGAAAATTTAGTTCCTAAAATAATGGATTCAGCGGTGAAATTAAGTGTGCCTTTAAAGGTGGAGTGTGCATACGGAAAATCTTGGTTTGATGCTAAAAAATAGTTTATTGAGAGGTTAATATATAATGCCAGAATTACCAGAAGTTGAAACTGTTAGACGTGGATTAGTAAATTTAGCAGTAGGACATAGAATTAATAGCGTCGATGTTTTTTATGAGAAAATGATTTTGAATAACATTGATGAGTTTAAAGATAAATTGAAGGGTAAAAAAATTGTAGATGTTAATCGTCGTGGAAAATATTTGTTAATTAGGTTAAGTGATGATTTAACTATTGTTTCTCATTTACGAATGGAAGGAAAATATTTTGGTGCTGATCCTGCTGATCCTATTGATAAACATACTCATGTTATTTTTCATTTAGATGATAATCTTGATCTATGTTATAACGATACAAGAAAATTTGGACGAATGATTTTAATTAACAATGGTGAAGAAAATACAGTTAGTGGATTAAAAGATTTAGGACCAGAGCCAACTGAAAATACGCTGTCGGTAGATTATTTGTTAAATAAGATGAGTAAAAGTAAAAAACCTATTAAGACATGGTTGTTAGATCAAAGTAATATTGCTGGATTAGGTAATATTTATTGTGATGAAGTATTATGGATGACCAAGATTCATCCGTTGCAACCGGCTAATACGATTACTAAAAATCAGATTAAAGATCTTCGTCAAAATATTTTTAAAGAATTAAATTTAGCAATTAAAGCGCATGGAACTACGGTGTTTACTTACAGTTCTTTTGGTCATACAGGTGAATTCCAAGATCAATTACATGCCTATGGTCATGTTGGTAAACCATGTGATAGATGTGGTACAGAGATGATTAAAATTAAGGTTGGTCAAAGGGGAACTACTTATTGTCCTAAAGAACAAGTTTTAAGTAAAAAGAATTAATTATGACAGTTTGGGGATTAACAGGTGGAATTGCTAGTGGAAAAACCACTGTAGCTAATTTGTTTAAACAATATGATATTCCAATCATTAATGTTGACGTTATTGCTCATGATATTCAAAAAAATAATGATGTTATTGACTTAATATTAAATCAATTTGGAGGCTGTGTTTTCAATCAAGAAACACATGAAATTGATAGAAAAAAATTAGGTAATATTGTTTTTAATGATATAAATCAATTGAATAAATTAAACAATATTATGCAACCGCTAATTAAAAACAAGATTAAGCATTTATTACTTAATTATGATCAATCACGCTTAGTTGTTTTGGATATACCATTATTGTTTGAACAACATTATGAAAAATTAGTAGATAAAATTATTGTTGTTTATGTTAATAAAAAAACTCAGATTGAACGTTTAAAAAAGCGTAATAATTTAGAATTAAAAGAAGCATTACAAAGAATACAAATTCAACTAAGCTTGGAAAAAAAGAAACAATTAGCTGATTATGTTATTGATAATAATCAATCAATTGAACAAACTAAGATTCAAGTGATAAAATTATTGCGAAGTTATCAAAATAAGGGAAATTAATTATGCAATGTCCTTCTTGTCATTTTAGTGATACTAAAGTAATTGATAGTCGTCCTACGGATGATGGGCAAGCTATCAGAAGAAGAAGAGAATGTACTAATTGTCATTTTCGTTTTACTACATTTGAAAGAGTAGAAAATACTACTTTATTAGTAATAAAGAAAAACGGAACAAGAGAAGCATTCAATCGTAATAAAATTTTACAAGGAATTATTCGCGCCGCAGAGAAAAGGCCATTATCAATGCCCGATATTAACCATATGGTAGAACGTATTGAAAAAAAGGCATATTCTTTAGGCGAAAGTGAGGTTTCTAGTAAAATTATTGGAACTTATGTAATGGAAGAATTAGCTAAAGCTGATGGAATTTCGTATATTAGGTTCGCTAGTGTACATCGTGAATTTAAAGATTTAAATGTTTTTCTAAAAGAAGTACAGGAAGAAATTAATAAGAGTAATAAATGAGGTTAAACTTATGGAAGATAATGGACGTCCATTGACGCCTCAATCCGGATTTATCACTATTTTTCCAAAACATAAAGCATTTGATCAGGAATCATTTGATTATTTATATCGTCCTATTCTTGGTGCAAATGCTTTTACTTTATATATTGGTCTAAGAGATTTAGCTGATGATGTTCCCCATAAATCAGAACGTCATAAACATAGTACTTTATTGAACTGGATAGATTTAGATTTAAAGCAATTATTAATAAGTAGAAAGCGTTTAGAAGGAACTGGTTTATTAAATACTTATTATCAGTGTGATAGTTTGGGAGATTTTTATTTATATCAAATGAATTTACCATTATCAGCTGAAGATTTTTTTAAAGATGATTTATTGGAGACTTTGTTAGAAGATGTAGTAGGTGTAGATAGGGTTGTAGAATTAAAAAAATATTTAATAAATCCAACCATAGATCATTCTGATATGTCTGATGTAACGGAAAGTTTTTTGTCAGTTTTTCACATCAATAAAGACAAATTAGCTAAGAAACAGAAAAAAATTATTTATGAAAAAAATAATTTAATCAATAACGAATTTGATGAATATCAAGGCTTTGATTTTAATACTTTTTTTAATTATTTAGATTTAAACTACATTAATAAAGAATCTGTTATTGATAATAAAAAGTTACTTTTAGCTGAACATAAGCTTTATGGTTTTGACGAAAAGGTTTTAGCTAATTTAGTTATGCAATGTGTCAATTTAGATAGTAATAATTTAGATGAATTACAACTTAAAAGAATGGTTGCAGATGTTTATTCTAAACAGATGTTGCATTCTAACCATGTAACTGAAATAAATTCTAAAACACATGAACATAGTTTTAATGATCAAGAACAAGAATTAATTAAAGCGTTTAAATATTACACTCCAATTGATTTTTTAATAAAATTAAAAAAGGAACGAAATCAATTTGTTACAAATGAAGAACAGTTAGTATTGCAAAATTTTGTTAAGCGAAATGTACTAAGTAATAGTGTAATTAATGTTTTAATTTATTATTTGATTAATGACCGTGAGCAAAATATCTTGAATAAAAATAGTTTAAATAAAATTGCAAATGATTGGTTGTCACATAAAATTCAATCTCCAGAAGATGCAATTTTATATATGAAACAATATAATCAACGAAAACGGCATAAAGTAGTTTATAGTAGTAATAAAACTGTAAGAGAAAAAATGCCTAATTGGAATAAACAAAAGGTTGATCAAGATAAGGTAAAAATTAATAAAAAACGTATTGATCAATTAAAGAAAGAATTAGCTAAGAAGAAACATGAAAAAAATGAATGATTTTTTACAAAGTAAAACTTTAAATCAAAGAAATCTACGTGATCGTTATCAGCAAATTGCACAAAAGGTTTTGAATGATCAAGATGTTAAGTCTTTTATTCAAAAAAATGGGTTAAAAATAACTGATACTTTTTTAGATAAAAATTTATCAAAGTTATATGAATACGTTAATCAACGTGATAAACAAAGCAAAATTATTCCTGGTTATAAACCTAAATTAATAATTAGTGATCATGATATAGAGGTGGTTTATGAGCCTAGTGAGGATACTTTGGTTAAACAAAAGGCAGCAATGTTACGTAAAAGAGTAGAAATGATTTCTATGCCTAAAACATTACGTAAAGCTTCTATAAGCGATTATGAGTTAAAAGATGTTGATGGTAGGAGTGAAGCTTTAGTAGAAGCTTTATCATTCATTGATGAATATTCAAAGAATCCAGAAAATTTTCATAAGGGATTGTATCTATATGGTAATTTTGGAGTAGGAAAAACTTATTTATGCGGAGCCATTGCAAATGAATTAGCAGGTTTAAATCATAAAAGTTTGCTTTTACACTTTCCCAGTTTTGCAATTGAAATGAAAGGATTAATTGGAAAAGATACTTTATTAGAAACTTTAAATAGAGTTAAACAAGTTGAGATTTTAATGATTGATGATATTGGTGCTAGTTCTTTAAGTTCGTGGGTACGTGATGAAATTTTAGGAGTAATTTTAGAATATCGAATGCAGAATGAGTTAACTACATTTTTTACATCTAATTTTTCAATGGATTTACTAGAAAAACAGCACTTGGCATTAGATAATCGTGGAGAATCTAATAATGAAGTTAAAGCTGCTAGGCTGATGCAGAGGATTAAATATTTAAGTAAACCTGTAATGATTACAGGTGACAATTTAAGATTAAATAACGATTGATGGTATGAATTATTTGTGATTTAATAGTGTCAGTACCAATCAGATATGATTAATTAATTTAATTTATTACAGAGATGATTTTTATTAGCTGAGAGAAAATCAATAATGGTTAATTAGTTACTCCTGATTCAAGCGACCGACTTAAAAAATCGGACCGGTTAATCTCGTTATCGATTAAAGAGGCAGTTTGAATAAAGCTGTAAATTTGGGTGGTACCACGTTAGTAAAAGACGTCCCTTTAGTGGGGATGTCTTTTTTTATTTGATAAAAAATAAAAGAAGGTATAAAAATGATTAAAGTTAAATTTCCTGATAATTCGATTAAAGAATTTAATGATCAAATTTCGGTTGAAGAAATAGCTAAATCGATCAGTATTAGCCTAGCTAAAAAGGCTATAGCCGGAACAATTGATGGTAAATTAGTTGGTTTAGACTATAAATTGACAGAAGATTGTTCAATTAATATTCTTACTCAAGATAGTGATGAAGCGCTATCTGTATTAAGAAATACAGCTTTACAATTATTAAAATTTGCTTTGGTAAAATTTAATTCACATATTCATTTTGGCGAAGCTGCACTAGATGAACATGGATTTTATTTGGACACAGATAATGAAGAAGGTAATCAGGTTAGTTCAGATGATTTAAATAAAATTGAGAAAAATTTACAACAATTAATTTCTGATAAAGTTCAATTAGTTCATAAATTAATGCCTTTAGATGATGCATTAAAACTAGCTAACGGTAATCCATATGAAACTCAACTAATGAAACAATCAGCTAAAAATAATATGGTTGAAGTTTGTCAAATTAATGATTATACGAGTTTATCTACAGGAGTTAGCTTGTCTAATGCAGGTAAATTAAAATTTATTAAATTGTTATCTGTGGGTGGAGCTTATTGGGAAGGTAAATCATCCAATCCAATGTTACAAAGAATTTATGGGACTGCATTTTTTAATAAAAATGATTTAGAGAAAGATTTACAACGTCGTCAAGAAGAACGTGAACGTGATCATCGTGTGTTAGGGAATGATTTAGATTTATTTTTTGTAGATCCAAAAGTAGGTGCAGGTTTACCTTATTGGATGCCTAATGGTGCTACTGTTAGAAGAACGGTTGAACGTTATATAATTGATAAAGAAGTAGAACACGGTTATCAACATGTCTATACTCCTATATTAATGAATTTGGATGTATATAAGACCTCTGGACATTGGCAACATTATCGCGAAGATATGTTTCCTCCAATGGATATGGGTGATGGAGAAGAGCTAGAATTACGTCCAATGAATTGTCCAAGTCATATTCAAATTTATAAGCATCATATTCGTTCATATCGTGATTTACCTTTGCGTATTGCAGAATTAGGAATGATGCATCGATATGAAAAATCAGGGGCTTTATCTGGACTTCAACGTGCCAGAGAAATGACTTTAAATGATGGACACACTTTTGTAATGCCAGATCAAATTCAAGAAGAATTTAAAAAAATTCTTAATTTGATGATCGAAGTTTATGCTGATTTTGATATAACTGATTATTCATTTAGATTAAGCTATCGTGATCCTAAAAATACAGAAAAGTACTTTGATGATGATGAAATGTGGAATAAAGCTCAAGGGATGCTTAAGAATGCTATGGATGATTTAGGATTAGATTATGTGGAAGCAGAAGGAGAAGCTGCTTTTTACGGTCCTAAGTTAGATGTTCAGACAAAAACTGCTCTGGGAAATGAAGAAACATTATCCACTATTCAGTTAGATTTTATGTTACCTGAACAATTTGATTTAAGTTATGTTGGTTCTGATGGTCAAGAACATCGTCCAGTTATGATTCATCGTGGTTTAGTTTCTACTATGGAAAGATTTACTGCTTATTTAACGGAAATTTATAAAGGAGCATTTCCAACTTGGTTATCTCCTCAACAGGTAAGTATTATTCCAGTTAATGAAGATGCACATGGTGATTATGCAAAATCATTAGAAAAGCAATTATCAGCAGCTAAAATACGTGTAAAAGTGGATAAACGAAATGAAAAAATGAACTTTAAAATTCGAGATGCACAAACACATAAAATTCCGTATATTATTGTGGTAGGTGATAAGGAAAAAGAAAATGCAAGTGTATCAGTAAGACGATATGGTGAAGAGAATTCAAAAGAATGTTCTCGTGACGAATTTTTAAACTTAATTTTAGACGATATTGCTAGTTATTCTAGAAAAAATTAAATTAATGTTGATTCTAAAAAATGTAATATGATAAACTATTAAAAAATAATGATCCTTTAAATTAGTCCAGAGAGGCTAAAAGGAGTTACCATATTAATTTTCTTTTAGTCTATTTGTGGATAACACAAATAGACTTTTTTATTAGGATCATTAAGAAAAGAGGATATTAAATGAAAAAAGAAGCTTTTCATGATGATTCAGTAGTGTTAGATGTTTATGATAAACCTAAATTTGGTCCGTGGGTTGGATTATCTTTACAACATATGTTTTCCATGTTTGGTTCAACAGTGATTGTTCCATTATTAGTAGGATTAAATCCAAGTATTGCGTTATTTTCATCTGGTGTGGGAACTTTATTACATATTTTAATCACTAAACGTAAAATTCCTGCTTACATGGGATCAAGTTTTGCATTTGTAACTCCGATGTTAGCATTAATGAAAACCACAGGATATCCAGGAATAGCTCAGGGTGTTATAGCAGTTGGTTTGATTTATTTAATTGTCGCTGGCTTAGTTGGAATTATTGGATCTAATTGGTTGGATAAGTTATTGCCGCCTATTGTAGTAGGTCCAACAGTGATGGTTATTGGGTTATCTTTAGCTGGAAGCGCAGCAAAAGATGCAATGATGCATGGTAATCATTATAGTTTAGAATATTTTTTGATTGCTTTAGCTACTTTATTTTTGGCAATTATTTTTAATATGTTTTTTAAAGGATTTATGGGATTAATTCCTGTTTTATTAGCAATTATTTGTGGATATGTAATTAGTATTTTTTGTGGAATTGTTGATTTGCATAAAATTGCTGTAGCACCATGGTTTCAAGTTCCAAAATTTCAAATTATTGGGTTAACATATCACTTTCATTTAAATATTGGAGCTATTTTGGCTATTGCTCCAATTGCTTTTGTTACAATGACAGAACATGTGGGCCATATCATGGTTTTGAATAATTTGACTAAACGGAATTTCTTTAAGGATCCAGGGTTAAATCGAACTTTAGCAGGAGATGGTGCGGCTTCATTATTTGCTGGATTAGTTGGCGGACCAGCTGTAACTAGTTATGGTGAAAACATTGGAGTTATGGCTATTACTAAAGTACACAGTGTTTATGTGTTAATTGGTGCAGCAATTTTTGCTATTTTATTTTCTTTCATTAATAAGTTAAATGTTTTAATTATGCAAATGCCATTACCTGTAATTGGTGGTATTAGCTTTCTATTATTTGGAACTATTGCTTCTAATGGTATTCAAGTTATGACTAAAAATAAATTAGACATGGAAAAGAAACGTAATTTAATGATAGCTTCTACAATTATGGTAATTGGAATAGGAAATGCTTATTTACAAATAGGAAGTTTTCAATTTACAGGAGTAGCTTTAGCAACAGTGTTGGGTATTATTTTAAATCTTGTTTTGCCACAAAATGCTGTTAGTGAAAAAGAGAATATACATTTAGATACACTTAATAAGTGATTAATTGTTAAATGTTTTAATTAATTTTTTAATATTTAGATATCAATTATTGACATTATCTTTATAATTACTTAATATAATATAAGTTGAGAAAAGCAGAAGCACCCGCTTCTCGCCTAGGTGATATTAATTGATTGCCGGGCTATACATATATTATTGTGGAAGTGTTTTAAAAGGGTGACTTGTGTAGAGTCATCCTTTTTCTGTTTTCTCAGTGATTAAAACATGTGGGGTGAATATCATAGCTCAAAATCAAAATAATACTTTAATAAATGGTGCGATTCGTGCAAAAGAGGTTCGTTTAATTGATGATAAAGGTAATCAGTTAGGGATTAAACCGATTCGTGATGCTCAAAATTTAGCTGACAATGCTGGATTAGATTTAGTTTTAGTAGCTCCTAAAGCTAAGCCACCAGTTGCTAAGGTGATGGATTATGGAAAATATCGTTTTGAGCAACAAAAAAAACAACGAGAGGCACGTAAAAACCAAAAGACTATTGAAGTTAAAGAAATTCGTTTAAGTCCAACAATTGATGAAAATGACTTTAATACTAAATTAAAAAGAGTTCAAAAATTTTTAAGTAAAGGTAATAAAGTTAGAATTTCAATCAGATTTAGAGGACGTGCAATTACGCATAAAGATATTGGTCGTGACATGTTAAATAAAATGGCTGAGGCTACTGAAGATGTAGCTGAGGTGCAACAAAGAGCTAAGATGGATGGACGAAGCATGTTTTTAGTATTGTCACCAAAATCAGATAAATAACTGGGGGAATTATTATGCCTAAGCAAAAAACAAATCGCGCTGCTGCAAAGCGTTTTAAACAAACTGCTAATGGTGGTTTTTTAAGTGGTAATGCTTATACAAGCCATCGTTTCCATGGAAAGACTAAAAAACAACGTCGTCAATTACGTGGAACTAAATTAATGGATTCAACAAACGTAAAAACGTATAAAAAATTATTATTAAAGAAGTAGTGGAGGAATAGGATATGCGTGTCAAAGGTGGAAATGTTACTCGTAAACGTCGTAAAAAAATAATTAAATTAGCTAAGGGTTATCGTGGTCCAAAGCATATTCAATTTAAAGTTGCTAAACAACAAGTTTGGAAATCATGGCAATATGCATATCGCGACCGTAAAGCTACTAAACGTAATTTCCGTAGATTATGGATTGCTAGAATTAATGCAGCAGCTCGTATGAATGGTATGAGCTATAGTAAATTAATGCATGGATTAAAAGCTGCTAATATAGAAATTAATCGTAAGATGTTGGCTGATTTAGCTGTTAATGATCCACGAGCTTTTACTTCTTTGGTTAAAAAAGCTGAAAAAGCATTGTAATAAAAAAGCGTTAAGAAATTATTCTTAACGCTTTTTTATTATGTTATTTATTTTTTCATAATTTGTGATAGAATATTCGTTAAAAATTTTAGTTAAATAAGAGGATAGTTGATGAATAATACTTCAGATAAGATAATAAAACAAGGATTGACATTTGATGATGTATTATTAATTCCGCAAGCTAGTGAAGTTTTACCAAAACAAGTAAAAACTAACACTACTTTAGGTAAAAATTTGCATTTAAATATCCCTATTTTAAGTGCTGGTATGGATACTGTAACTGAAGCTGAAATGTCTATAGCTTTAGCTCAACTAGGTGGATTAGGTGTAATTCATAAAAATATGAGTATCTCTGATCAGATAGAACAAATTAAAAAAGTTAAGTCAATAAATGGTGATACAAATGAAGCAGCTGTAGATAATAACGGTAAATTATTAGTGGCTGCTGCTGTGGGAATTACTGATGAAGCAGTTGATCGAGCAGAACAATTGTTTTCAGCAGGTGCTGATGCAATAGTTTTAGATTCAGCTCATGGACATTCTAAAGGTGTTATTGAAAAAGTAAAAGAAATTAAAGATAAATTTAGTAACAAAACAATTATTGCAGGTAATGTTGCTACAGCTGAAGGAGCACGTGCATTATTTGATGTAGGTGTAGATGTAGTCAAAGTAGGTATTGGGCCTGGATCTATATGTACTACTAGAGTAGTAGCTGGAGTTGGTGTACCGCAAATTACCGCTATTTTAGATTGTGCTGAAGTAGCCCAAGAATATGGTCGCCAAATTATTGCAGATGGTGGTATTAAGTATTCTGGTGATATAGTTAAGGCAATTGCAGCAGGAGGAAACGCTGTAATGTTAGGAAATATGCTAGCTGGGACAGATGAGGCACCAGGAGAGTTGTTTGAAGTTGATGGTGTTCAATATAAACAATATCGTGGAATGGGATCTTTAGGAGCAATGCAGTGCGGTTCTAGTGATAGATATTTCCAAAAAGATGTAACTAATGTAAAAAAATTAGTTCCTGAGGGAATTGAAGGAAGAATTAAAGCTAAGGGTCCTTTAACTGCAGTAATTTATCAATTAATAGGTGGATTGCGTTCTGGAATGGGATATGTTGGTGCTGATACTATATCTTCTTTGATTGAAAGAGGTAAGTTTGTTCAAATCACAAATGCAGGTTTAATTGAATCTCATCCTCATGATGTTCAATTAATTAAACAAGCACCAAATTATAAAAAATAATCATCATAAAAGTTTTTAGGTAAATGTATGAAAAATAATTTTGATAAGATATTAGTTTTAGATTTTGGTAGTCAATATAATCAATTAATTACACGAAGAATTCGTGAATTAGGAGTGTATGCTGAATTAAAATCACATAAAATAACTGCTAATGAAATTGAAGAAATTAATCCTAAGGCATTAATTTTTTCTGGTGGACCAAATAGTGTTTATGGAGAAAATGCTTTTACCATTGATCCTGAGATTTATAATTTAGGACTGCCTATTTTAGGCATTTGTTATGGTATGCAATTATTGGCTAAAGATTTACCTGGTGGTAAAGTATCTAAATCTGAAAGCAATGGAGAATATGGTCAATCTAAATTAATTATTACTAAAAATGATTCTCCTTTGTTTACAAATTTAAGTGCTGAACAAAATGTTTTGATGAGTCATGGTGATTATGTTAGTCAAGTACCTGATGGATTTGAAATTATTGGAACAGGTAAAAATTGTCCAATTGCAGCGATGCAAAATGTTGATAAGAAAATTTATGCATTACAGTTTCATCCAGAAGTTCGTTTAACTGAACACGGATATGATATTTTACAAAACTTCATTTTAAATGTTGTTCATGCCAATGATAATTGGACAATGGATAATTTTATTGACATGAAAATTCAAGAAATACGTAATGAAGTAGGAGATAAAAAAGTTATTTTAGGTATTTCTGGAGGAGTTGATTCAAGTGTTGTTGCTGTTTTGCTACAAAAGGCTATTGGGAATCAATTGGTAGCTGTATTTGTAGATCATGGATTATTAAGAAAAAATGAAGCACAGCAAGTTTTAACTAATTTAAGAGATGCTTTTGGCATTAATATTGTTGCTGTTGATGCTGGTGATGAATATTTATCTGCATTAAAAGGTGTTATTGATCCTGAAAAGAAACGTAAAATTATTGGAGCTAAATTTATTGATATTTTTAGTAGAGAAGCTGAAAAATTATCTGGAATTGAATATTTAGCTCAGGGAACTTTGTACACTGATGTTATTGAATCAGGTACAGATACTGCTCAAACAATTAAATCTCATCACAATGTTGGTGGACTACCAGAAAAATTAGGATTTAAATTAATTGAACCATTAAATAAATTGTTTAAGGATGAGGTTCGTAAATTAGGTGAATTATTAGGTATACCTCATCAATTAGTATGGCGTCAACCATTTCCAGGGCCAGGGTTAGCAATTAGAACTTTAGGTGAAGTAACGGAAAGTAAATTACGCTTAGTACGTGAAAGCGATGCTATTTTACGTGAAGAGTTTGCTAATGCTAACTTAGATGAAACGGTATGGCAATATTTTACTGTTTTGCCAGGAATTAAAAGTGTTGGTGTAATGGGCGATGGTCGTACTTATGATGATGCCATTATTATTCGAGCTATAAATAGTATTGATGGAATGACTGCT
This sequence comes from Candidatus Gallilactobacillus intestinavium, assembly GCA_017694665.1. Classification (GTDB taxonomy): domain Bacteria; phylum Bacillota; class Bacilli; order Lactobacillales; family Lactobacillaceae; genus Gallilactobacillus; species Gallilactobacillus intestinavium. Next base: position 8,357 of record JADIMP010000095.1, on the reverse strand, counting down.
GAATCTGCACAAGTTCCTTGGGATATATTAGATAAAATAACTAAACGTATCGTAAATGAAGTGAGCGGAATTAATCGTGTACTTTACGATTTGACAGGAAAACCTCCTGCAACTATTGAATATGAATAAAATAATTAATAAAAAATTTACTTAAAAAGGGGCAAATGGATTTTTAAAAATCCATTTGCCTCTTTTTTTATTTATTGAAATATGATTCGTTTAATAAAGTTTTATCTAATCCTTCTTCTTGTTGTTTTGAAGTTGTTCTTATTTTAGTAAATTTATCAAGTATAAATAAAATAATCCAAGTTACTATCATTATATATATTGCAACTAAAACTGCACCAAATATTTGAATTAATAATTGATGTAATCCTGCATGAATGTTGTTCATAATTGGATCAGCTAAAAAACCAATTAAAATGGTTCCTAACATTCTTCCAATTCCATGGACTCCCCAAAATCTAGTGCGTCATCCAAATTCCATTTGTTGGCTAATTGTACAGCTATGTAACAAATAATTGCAGCTAAGAAACCAATGAGTATTGATGAAATTGGTGTAACATAACCTGAAGCAGAAGTAATGGTTGCTAATCCAGCAACTGCTCCAACTAAGGGTTCTGTGAATGAAAAATGATGATTGTTTTTGAAGTATGCAATAAATGTCCAAACAACCATAGCTATAATCATAGCAACAGCAGTATTAGCAATTACTATAGCAGCATGATCACTTACGCTTAATGTTCTACCAGCATTAAATCCAAACCAACCAAACATTAAAAAGGTGGTTCCAATACCAACCAGTCCCATGTTTGGAAGTAGCTTGATTATTTTTATTATGTTCTTGTTTTTTGCCTAAATACAATATAGCAGCCAATCCAGAAAATGCAGCAACAATGTGAACAACTGTTCCTTCAGCAAAATCAACAAAACCGAGTTTTTGTAAGAAACCTCTACCCCAAATCCAATGAGCAACAGGGAAGTAAACGATAATCATCCAAATAATTAAAAACTTTATCTATCCATCGACTGGTAATCTACCAGCGGTAGCTCCTGTTATTAGCGGTAAAGTGATGATCGCAAACATTAATTGATACAGGAAAAATAAAATGAATGGAATAGTTGTACTATAACTACGATTTATATCAAACAATAGGTGATGAAATGCAAAGAACTGCATAGGATTACCAATAAATCCACCAATGTCCTTACCAAAAACTAAACTAAAATCACCAAAAATCCAAAGTACCCCCACTATTTCAATAGCTAAGAAAACTTTAAGCCATAATAGTTAATGAGTTCTTTTTGCGGTCTAATCCGCCATAAAAGAATGCTAATCCCGGAGTTATAAGAAAAACTAAAATTATTGATAAAAACATAAAAGTTACATTACCAAAGTTAGCATTGATATTTAGAATGCTTTTTAACATAAAATATACGCCTTCTTTTTTGAGAACTATCTTCGTCTTATCATTTTTAATATTTAAGTTCAAATATAAAGAATTGTTTTAAGTTGTACTTATACATATTTATATGAATTATTTTTTTGTTTTTTGTCTTAATGTTAAAAAATATATGAACATTATTGAAATAGATTTTTTAATATGTTATACATATTAAGTACATTAAACTATGGAGAATGATAGTGAAAAAGCGAACTTTATTATTATGTACTGTACCTACCGTATTTAGTATATTATTCATTATTTTTTATCCGTTATTTTCTATAATATTACCCACATTAAGCCATAATTATGAGTTTAGAGGATATATAGATTTTATAAATAACGGATATGATATTAATATAATATTACGAACATTATTAATATCATTTATCACAACATTAATCACACTAATGTTAGGATTTCCTATATCATTATGGATTGCTAGAAGAAAAACTTCTATCAAAAAATTACTAATGTTATTAGTCCTATTTCCCATGTTAACTAATGCTGTCGTTAGAAATTTTTCTTGGATAATTATTTTGGGTAAGAATGGTTTAATTAATAAGTTATTAATGGATTTTCATGTTATTGATCATCCATTAAATCTTTTATATACGAATTTTTCTATCATAATTGGATTAATATATTTATTTCTACCTATCATGATAATTTCTTTAGTCGGCATTATAGGAGAATTAAATTTTGAGATAGAAGATGCTGCTTATATTTTGGGAGCTAATCGATTTAAAACTTTATTTAAAGTGATAATTCCTCAGTTATCTACTGGAATATTAACAGGCTGTGTTTTAGTTTTTGCTGGATCTATGACGGCTTATACAACTCCTGAAATTTTAGGTGGTAATCAACATTTGGTTTTATCAACTTTAATTTATCAACAAGCTACAACTTTAGGCAATTGGAATAATGCCACTATTATTTCTGCTATTTTAATTTTTCTTTCAATTGTATCAACAACGTTAATGAAATTAATTATGAATCAGATAGATAGGAGAAAAACGGCATGATCCATAAAAAAAGTAGTAAGTTATTAACTATTTTTAGTTTCATAATTTTTATATTTTTATTTTTTCCATTATTTTTAATAGTTATTACTTCATTTGGTAAAAATAGTTCTATTCAAATTCCTCCAGTAGGATTTTCATTTAAATGGTATGTAAACATTTTTCATCAACCAATGTTTATAGCAGGATTCAGAATGAGCCTTATTATTGCGTTATTATCCAGTGTTCTAGCATTAGTCATTGGAATTCCTGCTGTGTATGGATTAATTAGATCTAAAGTTCATCATTATTCATGGTTTCAATCATTTTTTTTAAGTCCTACATTGATTCCAGAAATTGTTATTGGATTTTCTATTTATCAAGCTCTAGTTATTAAATTGCATATTCCAATGTTTTTTGGCTTGTTGTGTGGTCATTTAATGTTGGGATTACCTTATGTAATAAGATTAGTTACTTCAGGAATATTATTGTTAGATCAAAATATTGAAGAAGCAGCTCAAATATATGGATGCTCTAAGTTGGAATCATTTATGAAAATAATATTACCTAACATAAGCATTAATATTATTGGGGCTTTCATGATGTGTTTTATTAATTCATTTAATAATATTCCTATATCTTTATTCTTAAATAATTCCGAAATACATATGTTACCAACAGCAATTTTGAATTATTTGCAAAATAACTATGATCCAACGGTATCAGCAATTTCTGTAATTTTAATGATTTTCACGACTATAGTAACTTTCATTATTGATCGTTTTACTAATATTGCTAATACTAAGTAATTTGGGAGACTTTAATGGCATATTTAGAAATTAAACATTTACAAAAATCTTATGAGAATAAAAAAGTACTAAATGATATTAATTTATCAGTGAATGAGGGAGAACTTGTTTCTATATTAGGGCCTAGTGGCTGTGGTAAAACAACTACTCTAAGAATTATTGCTGGTCTTTTAGATAAAGATGACGGTGAAATTTTATTAAGTGGTAACGATTTAAGTGAAGTTCCAGTACATAAGCGTAATTTAGGGATGGTTTTTCAAAGCTATGCACTTTTCCCACATTTAAATGTTTTTGAAAATGTTGCTTTTGGATTAAAAATGCGACATTTATCCAAAAATGAGATTCAAGATAAAGTAAATGAAATTTTAGATATAACTAATTTATTTAATTTGAAAGACCGTTATCCTTCAGAACTATCTGGTGGTCAACAACAACGAGTTTCTTTAGCTAGAGGATTAGTAATTAAACCTAAACTTTTGTTGATGGATGAACCATTGAGTAATTTGGACGCTAAATTAAGAATTCAAATGAGAGAAGAAATTAAACGATTACAGAATAAGTTAGGAATAACTACAATTTTTGTTACGCATGATCAAGAAGAATGTTTTGCCATTTCAGATCATGTTGCAGTAATGAATAAAGGGAGAATTGAACAATTTGATATTCCGCAGAATATCTATAATCATCCTAAAACGAAATTTGTAGCTGATTTTATTGGTTATGAAAATCTTTTTGAGATAGATAGTCAAGATACAACTGCTGGACAATATTCTATTGCCGGGAAAAAGTTGATCAGTGATTTTTCGGTAAAAAATGTGCGATATTTAACGATAAAACCAGATCAAATAAATATTTCTAAGAATGATGATGACAAAAATAATTTGTTAAGCGGAAAAATTATAGAACGAATTTATTTAGGAAGGGGGTACCGTTATAACGTTAAGACAGAAATTGGAATAATAAAAGTTGATGATCAAAATAGTGATGATCTATTTAATTTAAATGATGAAGTGTTCTTAAATTTAAGATCACATTCATTATTACCATTATCTAAATAAAATATGGAGTTTATTAAAATGAAAAAGAAAAAAATTACTACTATTTTCTTAGGATTAATCGTAATTGTTATTTTAGGATTAATTTTTATTTTAAAACCAAATAATAAATCTAATGGAAGTTTAACTGTTTCAACCTTTGGTATGTCTACTAAACAAATGCAAAGTGACGTTTTAAATCCATTTAGTAAGAAAACTGGAATACAAGTTAAAACTCAGTTCGGTGATAGCACTAATCGTTTAACGCAGATAGAGCATAATTCTCATAACGGTGATGATGTAATTGAATTATCACAAAATAATGCCCTAACGGCCAATAAAAAGGGGCTCTTAAAGAAAATTAATTTCAATAAAATTACAGATTTTAATAATTTATCTGCTAGTCAACAAAAATTAGCTAAGGAAACAAATAGTATTCCTTATACAGTTAATAGTGTTGGAATTATTTATAATCCTAAAAAAGTTAAAATTAACGATTGGAATGATTTATGGTCTAGTAAATTAAGAAATAAAATTGCTATTCCTGATATTACTACTACATTTGGTCCTGCCATGCTTTATATTGCTAGTGATCATGAAAATAAATCTATTACTCAAGATGATGGACAAGCGGCTTTTAAAGGCATTGCCGATTTAAAACCAAATGTTGTTAAAACTTATGCTCAATCTTCTGATCTAGCTAATATGTTTAAGACAGGTGAAATTGATGCAGCAGTTGTTGGTGATTATGCAGTGGGCATGGTTAAAAAATCAGATCCTAATGTAAAATATTTAGTTCCCAAATCTGGGACTTATGCAAATTATGATACTGTTTCCATTTTAAAGAATAGTAAAAATGTTAATAATTCATATAAATATATCAATTATCGTTTGAATAATAGTGTTCAAAAACGTGTAGCTTCAGTTAACTCATTAAATAATGCTCCTGTTAATCAAAATGTAAAATTGTCTAAAGCTGATGCTAAAGATAAAACATATGGAGCTGTCGCTAAACGTGCTAAAATGGTTGATTTTAATTTTGTAAATCAACACTTAGCTAAGTGGATTAGTGAGTGGAATAAGCTTATGAATAAATAGTGAACAGGTATTTTGATGGAACAAGTAGATTTATTATTACGCAATGCTTATGTATTTAATAGCTATTTAAAAAAATTTATAAAAAAAGATATTGCTGTTAAAAAGCATAAATTTTATTGGATTGATGATGAATTAAAAGTTAATGCTAAGGTAGAAAAAGATTTAACAGATAAATATGTTATTCCAGGATTGATTGACTCTCATATGCATATTGAAAGTTCCATGACAACTCCCAATAATTTTAGTAACGCTGTTATTAAATTTGGAACAACAACAATAGTTGCTGATGATCATGAAATAGCCAATGTTGCAGGTATTAATGGGTTAAAAGAATATATAAATAGCGGAGAAAACACTTTATTAGATATATTTTATGCTATTCCATCTTCTGTTCCTTCTACTAATGAGCAAATGGAAACTACTGGTGGTCAAATTGGAATAGATGAAGTTACGGATTTATTAAAGGATCCTAGAATAATTTGTTTAGGCGAAGCAATGAATTTTAAAGGAATTACTGGAGATTCAACTTCGTTAATTAAACAAATTATTGAAAAATGTCTTAATATTAAACCTAATTTTCCAATTGAAGGTCATTGTCCTCAATATTCTGGTGAAGATTTAGCTAAATTTATTTATGCTGGTATAAGATCGGATCATACTCAACAAACAGCACAATCAATTGTTGAAAAAATTTCTAATGGCATGTTCATTCAAATTCAACGTAAGACTTTAAATAAAGATATTATTAAAGCAATTTATGAAAATAATCTTTTGGAACATGTTGCATTAGTAACAGATGATGTAATGCCTGATGATTTATTGAAGGGACATTTAAATTCTATTTTAAAATTAGCTATTAATTCAGGAATGAAGCCAGAAGATGCCATATATATTTCAACTTATACACCAGCTAGACATATGAATTTACGTGATCGTGGTGCAATTGCTCCAGGATTAATTGCCGATTTTATAATATTAGATGATTTATCATCATTTAAAATAAATTCAGTTTATAAAAATGGTCTTGTTATCAATGATAACAATAATGATAGTTCTTATGATTATAGTGATAAGTTGTCCAACTCAGTAAAAGCTAAAAAGCTAGTTAAATCTGATTTTATTTTAAAGACTAATTTAGTTAAAAATGGATTAGTTGATGCTAATATTATTGGATTAAATATGAACAGTACTTTTACTAATCAAATAGATTTAAAATTAGAAGTTAAAGATAACTTTGTTAATTGGCAAATGCAGGGTCTATGTTTACTTTTGGTACAAGAACGTTATAGTGAAAGCAATAATATTCAATTTGGATTAGTAAAGGGAGCATTAGCTAAAAAAGGAGCTATAGGAAGTACTTGGGCACATGACCATCATAATTTAATGATTTTAGGGAATGATATTAACGCGATGATGCGTGTTCAAAATCGTCTCATAGATGAACAGGGTGGATATATTGTATCTGATGAAAGTTCTATTTTAGAAGATGTTCCGTTAACGGTTGGTGGAGTAGTAAGCCTTTTACCTGTTTCTGATTTAGGTAAAAAAGTTGAGCATTTAAGGTCATGTATGAATAATTTGGGTTATTATAATCAAAATGAAATTATGTCTTTTTCTACTTTATCATTGTTAGTTTCTCAAAAGATAAAAATATCAGATAAAGGATTATTTGATGTTAAAACCCAAAATAAAATACCTTTGTTTTGTTTTGAACATAAAAAAGATTTCGGAAATAGAATTATAAAATAAAAAAGTCTTGAATTAATTCAAGACTTTTTTTATTTTATAAATGTTTATTTTAATCAAAATGAAAATAAGAATTTTGAAATATATAATTAAAGTATCTTATGATTAATAATATATTATTTTGAAAGTGGTTATTAATTTTATGAAGTTTATTAAAAATTTATCGTTAAATGAATTTGCAACATTTGAACAAAAACATCCGTTAAGTCGTTTTATGCAGACAACTGATCAATACAGCTTAGTAGAGCTCAATAAGCCAGTAGGATGTATTGGAGTAAAAGATGATAATGATAATTTAATTGCTGCTGCATTTTATTTTGTTGATAAGGCTAAATTAGGTGATGTGTACTCTATTAAGGGAGGACCTTTAATGGATTATACAGATTTTAAATTAGTAAAATTTTTTATGAATTCTGCTGAGGAATATTTTAAGCAACAGAAAAAAGCTTTGGCTTTTCGAATTACGCCACCAATTGATTTAGAAGAAATTGATGATAACGGTAAAGTTGTTAAGAAAATGAATACAGCGTTCATTGATGAAATGAAAAATTTAGGTTATCAATGGAATCCAGAAGAACCGATTACTGATAATGTTTATCCAGGAGTTGGATTAGGTTATGAGTATCGTAAAGATTTGACTAAAATAAGTTCTAAAGATGAATTGAGAAAAAGTTATATTAGTCAAGCTAGAAATGATGTTAAACGTGCAGAAAAATTTGGAGTTTATATTGATAAATTAACTTACGATCAGTTGGGAGAATTTAAAAAGGAAACTGAAGCTACTGCAGATAGACGCGATTTTAGAGATAAACCATTAGAATTTTATCAAAATGGATATAATGCTTATGGTAACCATGTTTATTATTTGATGGTACGGTTAAATTTAAATGATTTTATTAAAAGAAATCAACAAGAAATTGATGAATTAACAGAAAAAGTAGATAAATTAAAAGAACGTTTAGAGAAAAAAGAAAGTAAAAAATTATCTGGACGCAAAAATGAGTTTGAAAGCCAAATTCAAATAAAAAAACGAAATATTCAACAAGCTAAAAAGGAACAACGAGAATATGGTAATGTAATCACTTTATCTGGAGGAATGTTTTATTTACATCCACAAGAATTAGCATATTTATTTAGTTTTAATAATAAAAAATTTGGAAACTATCATGGTCAACATTTATTACATGATTACATGTTGCAATTAGCTTTAAAAGAAAAAATTCC
>JADIMP010000094.1 GCA_017694665.1 Candidatus Gallilactobacillus intestinavium | reverse complement strand
AAACAGCCCTCAAGTTTGCTAATTATCTCAATTAGAGACCCTAAAAGAGACCCGCCTATGTTTGCAAACTCTTAAAACACTGTTATATCAACGTTTATCAATATTAATTATTGTAACCAGTATACCCAACTTACAGTGATATATACACGGTTTAAAGGCTATAAACGTTGAGTTTATGGCTTTTTTATTTTTATCATTTTGATACTAAAAGGTACAAAAAGGTATCAAAGAGACCCTAAGAGAGACCCTGAAATAAAAATCAAAACATTATAATATCAATGATTTCAGTAGCTTATCTACAAATAAAGAGACCCTAAAAATACGTTTGCTCGTTCTTATAATTTCAAGAAATGATATAATAAAAACAACTTAACAATCTTAGTAAAAAACACGCTTAGAGTTTTCTAGGCGTGTTTTCTATTTCATATACCGTTATTAAATTAATATAAAATTTATGCTTACTCGTATTTAAACATCCAATAAAAATTAAATTTATTCACCGCAATAAATCAGCAATACAATAACCACTATTCTTTGTGTTACTTTTATACTGTACTAACACCTTTCTTAGTTGCATAAAATGAGAATCCCAAAAATTATAGTTTTCATTATACGACTTTACATTACTAACATCATTATAATTTTGTCTAACAAATTCTGAAGGTTTAACTTGAGACTTATACTTGTTAGTATATTTTTGATAATCACCATGCAATAAAATATACAAGATTTCAATTTCCGGACTTGTAATAAAATTATATGGGGCACCATTAACTTTAGATACATATTCTTTAGGAATTTTAAAGTTTTCAACTTTTGAATCTAGTATTCTACACACATTAACTTTAAAATCAAAAGTTTTCCCTAAATACTCTCTTGCAAATTTTCTTCCGTTTCTACATCTTATAATTGAGTCCTCTAATAAATCTTCTTTTGAAAATTTTAAAGCATTATGCTCTAGTAACACTTGCATTATCGCTTGCTCACTACTTCCTTCACAAATTAAAGCTATTTTACTATTCATTTTACTCTCTGCCTCTTACTAATGATCTCGTTGTTCTCTTCAATCCGATATAAGCATCATAAGACGGGGACGTTTTAACAATCTTTGATGAATTAGGAACTTTAATTGATGAAGCTTTATAAACCTCTGTTTTACTAAAATCGCTTCTTATGTTCAAATCTGAATATCTGAAAAGTTCCACTTTATCAGCTCTATTTGTAACATATATGCTATCATTTCGTTCAATATCATCTAACATTTCCGAATAATGTGTACTAAAAATCAAAACGGCACCATACACATTAATAGACGGATCTTTAAAAAAGTTAATAAAATCTCTAACTATTTCTGTATTGAAATGATTTTCAATTTCATCTACAAACAAAATTCCTCCATTTTTTAAAGCACTTACGACCATATCATATAATGTAATAGCTTTTTGAGTCCCTGAAGATAAATATTTCATTAAAGTTGCAAAATTAAATTCCGTAATTTCATGTGAACTATTTTTAAATTTTAACTTATAATAAGCCGTATTTCCCGATTCTGTCTCTTGGCTACATACTTTTAAATATTCAATAGATGGATCCAAATAGTTAAGCAATTCAGGAGAAACTGTTTCTTCTTTAATCAACACTGCATTTATATTTGTCGTAAATAATTTTTCATAAACATGTTGGGTTTTATATTTATTATTATAAAAAACATTAAATACTGAAATATTACGCGGAAATTTATTCCCTAATTGGTCACCGATTTGCTTTCTATCAAAAGCTGGCGATTTTTCTTTATCAAAATCATATATATATTTTTTTCGAGTTGATTTTGATACCTTTTTCTCATAAATTTTTTCTGAGGAGATTACCCATTCGTTTGTTTCTGAATTTATGTCGAATGAAATCTCATCCTTAATAATTTTTTTATCTGTTCCATAAAAATATATCTCCATATTAACAGGAAAATTTTTCCTTAAAACCTCGGTTAAACATGTACTTTTAATAATTTGAGTATCTGGGTTTGTTAGAAGATTTAAAGTACCAATTATGAGTTTTAATAATGTTGTTTTTCCTGTTGCATTTTTACCAACCAAAGCAATTACATTATTAAAATATAAATTATTGAATAAATTAGTTACTCCTTCATCAAGAAGAACTTTTGATTTGGCAAAGGTTGAAAATGATGTATCTTTTTCAAACAATGGATGTCCATTTATAACAAAGTTTAAAAAATAAAGTTTTTCCATAATATCCCTTCTTTAAAAGTAATTCTATAATTATATTATATATTATTTAATACAAAATAAACGTTTAATTTGAGTTAAATTCAAATTATATACTATTAAAATAATCATTTAATACGAACATTATGTTGTAAATATAATATAGCACTGTATAATCCCCCATCAAAAAAGTTTTTCATTTTTGCATGCTTGGCAAAACAAGATTTTTCTGTGTGCGCTCCCTTTAATTCGTTTTCAGGGGGCGGGGAAGCTAAAATAACATTGGTTAAGATTTGTCTTAATCAAACTTATCAGTATGCTGACGATTTGAAGAATGATTTGGATGATGATTAAAGTTTCTTCAAGCGTCAGCTTTTTTATATAAAAAAGCCGTGATAGATCACGGTTTTCCCTTTCTCAAATCTATATCGGTAACCATTGCTAGCATATCAGCAAATAATAAACAAGCATTTCTCGCTATAACAGTCTTGATTGTTGATTCACTATATTGTAATTTCTCACTAATTTGCCAAATAGATAAATGTTCAAAAAAACGATACTTGATAAATTTCTTATAGCGTTCATCATGCATCTGCTCAATAATGCTTTTTACAGTATCAACAACGTTTTTACAATAAACAGCGGCTATAACTTTACTTTCTTGGTGGTTTACGTTGTCTTTACTTGCTATTCC
>JADIMP010000093.1 GCA_017694665.1 Candidatus Gallilactobacillus intestinavium | reverse complement strand
TTTGGTTAATAAGACATTATTATTTATTAATTAGATGTAAACAATCGGGATCTATAATTGAAGAAAAGGAATTTCAATCTGGTTTACACAAAGCACAAGTAATTGATTTACGTGAAAAGAAAGATTTTGATGCTGGCCATATTTTAGGAGCACGTAATCTCCCATATTCAATGTTGCGTCAACGTTATAAAGAATTACGTTCCGATTTACCAATTTATTTATATGATGAAACTAAAGTATTGAGTATGCATGCAGCTATTTTTTTGCATAAAAAAGGCTATCCTAAAGAAAATATTTTTATTTTGAAGACTGGTTATTCTCAATGGGATGGTAAAGTTAAGAGTAAAAATGCATAAAGACGTTTGTTAAGCAAACGTCTTTATTTTAATTTAAGGTGTGAAACTATAATGGCAAAATATACAAAAATATTTGCTCATAGAGGGATAATGGATGAATATCCTGAAAATACGATTGAATCATTTGAACGAGCATTAGAGCTTGAAGTTGATGGCATTGAAACAGATATTCAAGAAAGTAAAGATGGCCATTTGGTGATTATTCATGATGAAAAAGTTGATCGAACAACTAATAAGAGTGGATGGGTTAAGGATTTTACTTTATCGGAATTAAAAAGAATGGATGCTGGCTATCGGTTTTATGGATGTCGTAGTGATTTTAAGATACCAACATTAGATGAAATATTAAGTTTATTAATTGATCGAGGGTTTAATGGTGAATTAAATTTAGAAATTAAAAATGATCGAATTGATTATTATAAAATTGAAGAAAAAGTTTTACGTTTAGTCAATAAAAAAAAGTGCCCTTTTAAAATAATTTTTTCTAGTTTTAATTATCATACGGTTGCTCGAATGCACCATTTGGATAATAACTATGAAGATGCTCAATTATTTAGAATTTTTAAAAGAAAAAGTGTGAAAATGTTACAACAGCATACTATACAAGCATTGCATACCAATATAATTGGGTATCATTTAAATAATTTTAAGAATATTAATTGCGTAAATCGAATTTGGATGGTCAATAAAACAATTAGTATTAAATATTGTTTAAATAAATATGCTGATGCAATATTTACTAATCATGTAAGAGAAGCTCAATTATTGCGTAAAAAAATACAAGGATATTAAACAATAGTGAAAAAGCAAAAAGTGTTATTAATTGTAGGTCCAACTGCTATTGGAAAAACTAGTTTATCGCTAAGGATAGCTAAACAATTTAATGGAGAAATTATTTCTGGAGATTCAATGCAAGTTTATAAAGGACTAGATATTGGAACCTCCAAGATATTACCAGATGAAATGCAAGGCATACCTCATCATTTAATTGACTGCTGTTCAATAGAAGAAAAATTTTCTGTAGCTAAATTTGTCAATTTAACTTCTCAATTAATTAGAGAAATAAATGACCGACATTGTTTACCGATTATTGTTGGAGGAACTGGATTTTATATACAGGCGTTATTAGATGGCTTAAGTTTGGGGACAAAAGAAGATATAAAATTTAGAAAACATTTGAGTGCTTTGGTTGAAGTGCATGGTTCAAACTGGTTATGGAATAAGTTAAGTAAAATTGATCTTAATGCAGCAAAAAAAATCGACAAAAATAATACTAGAAGAATTATTAGAGCAATAGAAGTATTTAAGTATTCTGGTAAATCGATTAATGAACAAATCAATAAAGGTCAAAGTTATGATGCTTTTTTAATTGGATTAAATACAAGACGAAATGTTTTATATGATAGGATAAACCGCCGTGTTGATTTAATGATTGAACAAGGTTTAGTGAATGAAGCAAAATGGCTTTATTTAAATAATGGTAAAGAATTACAGTGTGGAAAAGGGATAGGATATAAAGAATTATTTAAATATTTTGATAATGAAATTAGTTTAGATGATGCAATTGAATTAATTGAGAAAAATTCAAGACATTATGCTAAGCGCCAGTTAACGTGGTTTAATAACAAAATGAATATTACTCATTGGTATGATTTAGTGAACGATAGTGATAAGAAACATTTGAGTGTATTGTTAGAAGATGTAAATCAATGGGTAAATAAAACATAGTAGAAAAAATTTGTTAGAATAATTGTTAAAAGTTATTCTTGTACTGAGAAGGTATCTTTATGGAAGAAGAAATTTTACAACAACAAAACAACTTCGATGAATTAGCTGCAAAGCTAACGCGTAAAAGTCAATTTTTATCTAAAGTAAGTAAAGCTTTGTCTGAAAAAAATGACTATGATTTATTTACTTTAGTTAATCCACAGGCGTATCATCAGTTAATTAAAAAAGAGAGATTTCAAACAAATGATTTTACTAATTTAATTGATGATATTTATCCTGAAATTTGTCATTATTTAAGTCAAAATTTAATTAAATATTTAAACGAAAAGTATCCATTTTTTATTTTTCAAGAAATAGATTTAGGAAAGTTTAAGATCCATTTTGGAAATTGGTGGGATAGTAGAGATTTTGGCGAATTGGACGTCATTAATGTAAAGTTTAATTTTGATCCTGATGAATTTGATAAGTTAGTAAAAGCATTTGAATTAGAAGAGCAAGATAAAAATTTAAATTCAGATAAAATTAAAGAATTATCTCAAAGAAGTAATAGTCTTCAAGAATTAATTGAAAATCAAGAAAAACGTGATCTAAAGAAGGATGAATTACATAAACAATTAAAAGAAATTGAGGATAATCGTTCATTATTTAGCAGCCATTCTCATGAAGAAAAACAGGCATTAATAGACGAACTGACTAAAATAGCTGATGAGGATGATCGTGCAAATGAAGCTTATTCTGAATTAGAAAAATTAAAACAACAAAGTTTGGAACTTTCTAAAGAAGATACAGTATTAAGTTATGAAAAAAATGCGATAAAAAAGGTATTTCATGATTTTAAAACATTTAATGATCATAACGAGAATCTTTATGTAAATTATTTGAATTTTTTAAAACATTAAGAGGTTAGACAATGTCAGATAATAATCCAACAAAAACAGTTTTGGAATATAATCAAAGAATAAAAAACAGTTTAAAAAATGGTGAAAGCTTTACTAAGCATTTGGATACGTTGCTTAGTACAGATGATAAACAAGAACTTTTAACATCGGCACAAAAATTGTTTAATTTCAATTTGAATACTGATTATTTAATTTTTCCAAAACAATATTCAAGAAATGATTATTATGCAATATTTATGATTAGATTGTTAGAACTATCAAGTCAAAATGAATTGATTTTGAAGGAAATAGATAATCATTTAGAAATAGGAATCAAACATATAAAGACTGAAATAAGTCTTTATTTTGAAGTACAAGATGACGGAACTGCTGATTTATTAGAAAGCGATTCTAATAGAAAATTATTTAGTTTAAATTTTGATAAAAGAAAATTGTTGTTTGATAATACGACTTTAATAGATGTTTTTTTGGATCAATTAGTAAATGAACAAGTTAGTGATAAATTGAAATTTATGAGTTCATTAATTATTTTTGCCAAGAGTATGGAAAAAGATTATCAATTTAAAGTTGATTATTCTATTTTAGAAACTAGTAATGAATATGAATATTCAACAAATGATTATTCTGATTCAAAGAGCATTGTTGATAAATTATTTGTTGCTTCTGCTGATAGTAATTATATGTTAGAAACATTGAACAATAAATTAGGAGCAAAGATCAACTTAGATGGTGGCTTATATTTAAACATTTATAATCAAAAAGTTGACGATAAAAATAATTGGAAGATTAAAATTCAAGATGAAAATGAAAATATTTCATTATTGAAAGTTTTAATAGCTTATCCTTTTATTAGTAAATGGTATTTGGAAAATCGTGAAATTTTAGAAAGTGTTGAAGAAAATTAAAGAGTGTTAGATTTACAATTTGTATTAAAAAAGACTAGTAATTATATTTTGTCTGGGCATAATAACTTAGAGTTAAATAGTTTATATCTAAAGTTGGACAAGGATTTGTCTTTATTGGTTGATGATTGTTTAAAAGATAATTCAGAGCTACAAACTATTTATGTAAAATGTATGTTTGATTTTATGTTAATTGCCTGTAAACAAAAATGGCAACATTTGGTTATTGTAGAGACACCTGATTTAAATAATAATTTTTCCTCTGTTGCAAGGATATTTTTAACGTTAAAAGAATTTATTTTAAATAGTTTGTTTAAGCATCGTCAGCAAGACTTTTTACATGCCTGGAGATTGTTCTTAGCTATTGGTATTAATAAGTATCAGTTAAATCAAGATGAATTACAAAAAAGTTTTGAGAAATTTGTTTCTAAATTAACTTAATAAACTAAATTGACAGTTTTGCAAGTATTATTTATACTTAAATAGTTATTTCATCTGCAACGGTAGCTCAGCTGGATAGAGCATCGGTCTTCTAAACCGAGGGTCGTGGGTTCGAACCCCACCCGTTGCATAATTATTAAGAAGGTAATAAAATGCAAAAGTTTTTAAAAAATGTAAGCATCTTCTTAATGTTGATCGTTACTTTAGTTGGTTTATCTGCTTGTAGCCAACATAGTTATGGAAATGTAGAAGTTAGCACAAAAGAGTTTAATCGTATTAAAACAGAAAAACGTGATATTAGTGCTTTAATTACTGATTTACAACGATTTAAATATGATGATAAAGAAACCTATAATCATGTTGTTAATGATGTAAATAAGTTAAATAATGAATTAAAACCAGGATTAAATAATAATCAACGAAATCAATTAGATAAAGCTTTAGGAGATAATCCAACGGGGATTATTGGAATTGTTAAAAATGCTATAGCAAATAAATACAATTTTGATGATGAAGTAGCATCACAATTTCATGCTAATTTTAGGATTATTTTAGATTTAACTGCTTATCCGTTAGGTAATTCAGCAGAACAAAGAAATAAAATTGAAACGCAAATTAGAAAAGATATTAATTTAGATAGTGAATTATATAAAATAGGTTCAAACTAAGAAAACGGTAAAGGTAGTCTTTACCGTTTTTAATTTGACATAAAATTATCAAATTGATAAAATACATATGTTGTATTTGTGGCTTCCACACTGCAACCGCTCAAATTAAGTTTAAAGTTTCAGTTTCGAACACTTATGCTGGCGAGTCTAAGAATTAATTAGGAGGTGCACAGCGTGTACGCAATTATTGAAAATGGTGGAAAACAATATAAAGTAGAAAAAGGCGCATCAATTTTCTTAGAAAAGCTTGATGCTAAAGAAGGAGACAAAGTAACTTTTGATAAAGTTATTTTAATTTCTAGTCGTTCAATTAAAGTTGGTACACCTTATGTAAAAGATGCTAAGGTTACAGCTACGGTTGAAAAACAAGGTAAAGAAAAGAAAGTTGTTACTTTCAAATATAAACCTAAGAAAAATCAACATACTAAGACGGGTCATCGTCAACCTTATACTAGAGTTAAAATTGATGACATCATTGGTGCTACATCAACAAGTAGTAAAAAAGATGCTGATAAAAAAGCAAACACTACTAAATAATGATTAAAGCAACGTTTTATAATAATGCAGAACATATATTGAAGTTTGTTATAACCGGGCATGCCGGTGCAGGAGAATATGGTAAAGATATTGTTTGTTCGGCAGTATCTGCATTATCTATTACAACAGCTAATGCTTTAACGAAAATTGCTCAAATAAATCCTCAAATTATCGTAGATAATGATAACGGTGGATTACTTAAAATTACAATTGCATCGTTTAATGAAAAAAGTGATGTTTTAATGCAAACACTACGATTAGGACTTGAAGAAATAAAAGAGCAGTATGGTGATTATTTAAAAATTGAAGACCTTGTGGAGGATTAATTAATTATGTTATTACAAATGAATTTGCAATTATTTGCGCATCATAAAGGTGGAGGTTCAACTTCTAATGGACGTGATTCTGCTGGACGTCGTTTAGGTGCTAAAAGAGCAGATGGTCAAAGCGTAAATGCAGGATCTATTTTATACCGTCAAAGAGGTACACATATTTTACCTGGTGAAAATGTTGGCCGTGGTGGTGATGATACATTATTTGCCTTGGTTAATGGTGTTGTTAGATTTGAAAGAGTTGGAAAGAATCGTAAAAAAGTTTCTGTTTATCCAGCTAAATAAATTATTGACCATACCGATAGGTATGGTTTTTTTGTAAGGATGAAATTATGATTAGTTTTTTATTAGATATATTAGGTTGTGTGATAGGCGCAATTATAGGTGCTATCATTTATGAATGGATTATTAAACCTTATCTTGATAAGCGATTTAAAAAATAAATAAACTTATTTTGGTTATTGAACGTTTATTTTATATAATGTATTAGTATTGAAAAAACAAGTTACGATTGGGAGGAATTTTTATGTCAATTTCAACTGCTGATTTTAAAAATGGATTAACTATCGAAGTTGATAATGCTATTTGGAGAATTATTGAGTTTCAACATGTTAAGCCTGGTAAAGGTGGAGCCTTTGTACGTTCTAAATTAAAGAATTTAAGAACTGGTGCAGTTCAAGAAAAAACATTTAGAGCTGGTGCCAAAATGGAACAAGCTGAAATAACTCAGTCTAAGATGCAATATTTATACAATGATGGTAGTAATTATGTTTTCATGAATAATGAAACTTATGACCAAATTTCTATTCCAAATGAAAAAGTAAAAGAAGCATCTAAATATTTATTAGAAAATATGGAAGTAAATGTTACTTCATATGGTAGTGAAATTTTAGGAATTGAAGTTCCTAATACAGTTACATTAGAAGTTTCTGAAACAGAACCAGGTGTTCGTGGTAATACTGCTAATGGTGGATCTAAACCAGCAACGATGGAAACAGGTTTAGTAGTACAAGTACCATTTTTTGTAAATGCTGGAGATAAATTAGTTATTAATACACAAGACGGTTCTTATGTTTCTCGTGCTAATAAATAACTTAATGGAGTATTAATAAGATGGCAGCAGAAAATAATATTCGTTTGAATGAAAACGATAATCAACTTGGAATAATTGAAATTACACCAGAAGTATTAAAAATTATTGTTAGTTTAGCGACAGTTCAAGTTAAAGGCGTTAAACAAATGCAGGGAACATTAGCAAATAGCGTATCAGAATTTTTTGGTAAGCTAGAAAAGGGTAAAGGTGTTAATGTTTCTGTTCAAGATAATCAAGTTACAGCTGATGTATTTGTTTATTTAGAATATGGTGTCAATGTGCCTAAAGTGGCTAACGATATTCAGAAGAATATTGAACAACAAGTTTCTTTAATGACAGATTTATCAATTAAAGAAGTGAACATTCATATTGTAGGAATGATGTCAGAAAAAAATAATTCTGGAATTGATCCTGATGATATTTTTGGTGACAATAGTAGTAATAAAACTAAAAGAAGTTTACATTTAAAAACTGAAAAACATAAAGATGGTGATAATTAGTGAAATTAAATCGTCATCAAATTAGAGAAATTGCTTTTCAAGTATTGTTTGCAAAACGAATTAATTCTGATAATGATATTCATAAGTTAGTTAATAGTATTTTAACTGATTTACATTATGATAGTGATGACATTCCAAACTATCTGTATCAATTGATTGATGGAGTTATTACAAATACTGAAGAGTTAAATAAATTAATTAGTTCTAATTTAGCTGCTAAATGGAACTTAGAAAGATTAAAAACTTCTGATTTAGTTATTTTGCAACTAGCTATCTACGAAATGAAATACGAGGATACAATTCCAATGATGGTTTCAATTAATGAAGCAATTGAATTGGCAAAAGAATTTTCAGATGATGATTCAAAAAAGTTTATTAATGGATTATTATCAAGTGTTTATAAACAATTATAGATTTTTAATAATACCGTTCTTATTTAATTAAGACGGTATTTTTATTAAATAATTTTAAGTAATATTAAGGATATGATTATGATGGCAAAAATTTTGGATGGTAAAGCAACAGCAAATGATTTATTAGAAAATGTTGCTAATAAGATTAGTAAATTGAAAGCAAATGGTATTGTACCTGGATTAGCAGTGATTTTGGTTGGAGATAATCCTGCTAGTCAAGTTTATGTAAGAAATAAACGTAAAAAAGCTGAAAAGTTAGGCATTAATTTTGTGTTAAAAGAATTACCTAAAGATTCTACTCAAGAAGAAGTATTGCAATTAGTAGAGCAATTTAATCATGATGAGAAAATAAATGGTATTTTAGTACAATCACCATTACCAAAACAAATTGATGAAGAAAAAGTAATCAGAATGATTGATCCTAAAAAAGATGTTGATGGATTACATCCACAAAATTTGGGATTATTGTTTGGAAATATTAAGCAATATTATCCAGTGGCATGTACGCCTAAGGGAGTAATCACGTTATTAAATAAATATCAAATTAACGTTGATGGAAAAAATGTTGTTATTGTTGGTAGAAGTAAATTAGTTGGCAAGCCTTTACTAGCATTACTAAATAATTTAAATGCAACTGTTACCTTAGCTCATAGTCATACACATAACTTAGAAGAAATAACTAAAAAAGCTGATATTTTGATTGCAACTGTTGGTAAAATAGGTGTAATAACTGATAATATGGTTAAACCAGGAGCTGTGGTGATTGATGTAGGAATTAATCGAAATAGTGATGGTAAGTTAGTTGGTGATGTCGCTGATAATGTAAAAGAAGTAGCTAGCTATATTACACCTGTTCCTGGTGGAGTAGGACCAATGACAGTGGCAACATTAATGGAACAAGTAGTAGAATTAACAGCGGTACAAACAAATAATGAAAATCTTTTAGAGTAACAATTTATGATAGAACGTAGTGAGTATTTAACCGTTACTGAATTAACCAAATATTTAAAGAGAAAATTTGATGTTGACCCATATTTAAATACGGTTTATTTAACAGGAGAAATTTCTAATTTTAGATTACGTCCTGCACATCAATATTTTAGTATTAAAGATGATCATGCTAAGATTAACGCCATCATGTTTCGTTCAGCGTTTAGTAAAGTTAAATTTACACCTGAAGAAGGAATGAAAGTTTTAGTAACTGGACATATTGGCTTATATGAACCGTCAGGAAGTTATCAAATTTATATTGATCATATGGAGCCTGATGGTTTGGGTTCTTTATATCAAGCGTATGAACAATTAAAAGCTAAATTAGCTAAAGAAGGAATTTTTAAACTGGCTAAGCGACCATTAGCAAAATATCCTAATAAAATTGCGGTAATAACTAGTCAGTCTGGATCTGTAATTAGAGATATAATTACAACAACTAGAAGAAGAAATCCCTTAGTTCAATTAGTGTTGTTTCCTGCTTTAGTTCAAGGAGACGAAGCAGCAAAAGATTTAGTAAAGCGCTTAAAGCAGGTCAATGAGTTAGGTGGATTTGATACAATTATTATTGGTCGAGGTGGTGGATCAATTGAAGATTTATGGTCTTTTAATGATGAAGAATTAGCTAGAACAATTGCTAACAGTAAAATCCCGGTTATTTCTTCTGTTGGTCATGAAACTGATACTACTTTAGCTGATTTAGCAGCTGATATAAGGGCGGCAACACCTACTGCAGCAGCAGAGTTAGCAACTCCTGTTTTAAATGACATGTTAATGAATATTCAAGATGGTGCTAATCGATTGAATAAGGCACTTTTAAAAATTATTCATGACAATCGTAAATTATTAATGAATATTGAAAATAGTTATGTATTAAAAAATCCCCAACGTTTGTATGAAAGCTATGTTCAAAATTTATCGGATTTAGTTAACAACTTAGTAAGATTTATGAAAGTCAATTTGGACAATAAAAAACAAATTGTTACAAATGTACAAGAACATTTAACTTTAGATTGGTTTAAAGATAAAAGAGATAATTTTCATAAAGTTATTCGTCAATTAGAGTTATTAAGTCCATTAAAGATAATGCAACGTGGATACGGATACGTTACTACTAAAAATAATGAGGTCATTAAAAGTGTAGAGCAATTGAAAATTGGTGAAGATATTGATATCCACTTTAGTGATGGTACAAGTAAAGCAACTGTAAATAAAATAGCTAAGGAGTAAATAATGACAGAAAAAGAACCAACTTTTGAAGAAGAAATGGAACAATTAAAACAAATAGTTAATGGTTTAGAAAGCGGCAATCTGCCATTAGAAGAAGCATTGGACAAATATGAACAAGGCATTAAGTTGAGTAAACAACTAAATGATACTTTAACTAAAGCAGAGAAAAAATTAACTAAAATGGTTAATGAAGAAGGTCAAGTAACTTTATTTGAAGAAAAAGATGATTTAAATGACAATGCTGATGAAGAAGATTAATTTACAAAGTTTAATTGATGAATATGTTCCACAAATTAATGATTTTTTGGTAAGTAAACTTAAAACTGCTGGCAGTGAAGCAACTTTGATTGATTCAATGAGTTATTCAGTAATGGCTGGTGGTAAAAGATTACGTCCTTTATTATGTATTTGTACTTTTTTGGCATTACATCAAAAAATTGATTCAGATAAAATTCAGCTAGCTAGTGCCATTGAATTATTACACACTTATTCGTTAATTCATGATGATTTACCGTCAATGGATAATGATGATTTACGGCGAGGAAAACCAACTAATCATAAAAAATATGGTGAAGCAATGGCTATTTTAGCTGGAGATGGATTACAAGCATTAGCGTTTGATTGGATGGCTACTACGCATTTTAGTAATGAAGTTAAAATTAATGCTATAAAGCAATTTGCTGAAGCTGTGGGACCAAAAGGTATGGTGTCTGGTCAAAGTAGAGATATTGTATCAACAGGAAAAAAGATTAGTTTACCTGAATTGAAAAAATTACATAGTGAAAAAACAGGAGCTTTGATTAATTTTGCAATTAAGGTATCTGGAATTGTATCCAATGCCAATGAAGATATCATAAGTTTATTAAACGAATTTGGTAATTATTATGGTTTAGCGTTTCAAATCTATGATGATATTTTGGATGTTACTAAAACGAGTGCAGAATTAGGGAAAACTGCTAATAAAGATTTAGTTGAAGGTAAAAATACTTATCCTACTTTGTTAGGAATGAAAGAAACGCAAGTAGAACTAAAGAAAGTATTGTCTAAATTAGATGATGTATTAAACCAATTATCCTTATTGGATGTTAATACAGATTATTTAGCTGCTTTTATAGATTACTTTAAATGAGGAAATAAATGACCAAAGAACGTGTAGATATTTTAGCTGTTAAGCAAGGATTATTTGAATCACGAATGCAAGCTAAAAGAGCCATTATGGCTGGAGAAATTTTAGGTAAAAATGAAGAACGTTTAGATAAACCAGGAGAAAAAATAGACGATACTATTACTTTGCACTTCAAGGGGAAAAAACAACCTTATGTGGGACGTGGTGGTTTTAAATTAGCTAAAGCAATTAAATTATTTAAAATTGATTTGAAAGATAAACTAGCTTTAGATATTGGATCTTCAACTGGTGGATTCACGGATGTTATGTTGCAAAATGGAGCAGCTAGAGTTTATGCATTAGATGTTGGAAGTAATCAGTTAGTATGGAAATTGCGAAATGATAAACGTGTTGTTGTTATGGAACACACTAACTTTAGATATTCTCAAAAAGAAGATTTCGCTTATGGTCAACCAGAATTTACAAGTATTGATGTATCTTTTATTTCGTTAAAGCTGATTTTATCTAATTTGAAAAAGATAATAGCTGATAATGGTAAAGTGGTAGCCCTAATTAAACCGCAATTTGAAGCTGGTAAAGATAAGGTTGGTAAAAATGGAATTGTTAGGGATCATTCAGTTCATCGACAAGTTTTAGAAGATATATTGGAATTTACTTTAAAAACAGGATTTGATTTATTAGGATTAACTTTTTCACCAATTAAAGGCGGAAATGGAAATATTGAATTTTTGATGTATTTACAAGCAACATCAAATGAGAAGGGTAAGAAATTATTTAATTATTCAATTAATGATGTATTAAATGATGCGTATAATAATTTAAATTAAGTTTAATTGAGGTAATTAATGTTACAAGAATTATCGATTAAAGATTTTGCAATTATTTCTGATTTAAATATTGAGTTTGAAGATAAAATGAATGCTTTAACTGGTGAAACTGGAGCAGGTAAATCAATCATTATTGATGCAGTTGGTTTATTAATTGGTGGAAGATCATCAGTTGAATATATTCGTAATGGTTGTAATAAAGCATTATTGCAGGGACTATTTTTAATTAAAAATTCGCAAAGTAATGTATTTCGTTTTTTAGATGATTTAGGGATTGATTATGAAGACAATCAAATTTTGATTGATCGTGAATTGAATGTAAATGGTAGAAATGTTTGCCGGATTAATGGAACTTTAGTCAATATTTCTACGCTGAAAAAATTAGGTGCAATGATGGTTGATATTCATGGACAAAATGAACATCAGCAATTAATGAATATAAAAAATCATTTGGGTATGTTAGATAATTATGATCAATCTATTCAAAGTGTTTTGGTTGATTATCAAAAAAGTTATGTTCAATATATTGATTTAAAGCAAAAATTAATTCAAAAACAAGAACATTTTCAAGAATTTGCACAACGATTAGATATACTTAAATTTCAGATTGATGAAATAGAAAGTGCACAATTACAAGTTAATGAAGAAGAAGAGCTATTACATGAAAAAGAATATTTAAATAATTATCAACAAATTTCAGAAGCAATTCAGAACAGTTTAACTAGTTTGAATAATGATGATTTACAAGGTGATTCAGCAGTAGATCAAATTGGTACTGCTTTAAATGAGTTGCAGTCAATTAGTGATATTAATGATAACTATGCTAAATTAAGTGAATCATTAAGTAACGTTTATTATGAGTTGCAAGATATCGTTGATCAATTAACTGATGAAATATCAACTCAAGATTATGATGAGGGACGATTAAATGAAGTTGAAGAACGTTTGAATTTAATTCATCAATTAAAACGTAAATATGGATCGTCAATTAAAGAAATTTTAGATTATCTTGAAGAAATTAAAAAAGAATTAGCGGATATGGAAGAATTACAAGATAATGATGATCAATTGGAAAAACGATTAACTATTGTCGAGGATGAACTATCTAAAAAAGCAGCAATATTAAGTGAAAAAAGAAAACAGATTGCTGAAGTTTTAACCAATGATGTGAATGAACAATTACATCAACTATGTATGGAAAAAGCTAAATTTAAAGTGGTTTTTCATGAAAATGATATTTTTAGTGTTGATGGCTTAGATAAAATTGAATTTTATGTGCAAACAAATGTTGGTGAAGGATTAAAACCATTAGTAAAAATTGCTTCTGGTGGAGAATTATCCAGAATTATGTTAGCTTTAAAAACTGTTTTTGCTAAGCAACAAAATATTACTAGTATTATTTTTGATGAAATTGATACTGGTGTTTCTGGAAGAGTAGCACAAGCCATAGCAAATAAAATTAAAGCAATTGCTGATTATTCTCAAGTCTTGTGTATTACACATTTACCACAAGTAGCGGCAACTGCTGAAACACAATTTTATATTGAAAAGCAAGTGCATAATAATCGAACTGAAACAACGGTAACCAAACTTACAGAAAAGGAACGCATTACCAAAATTGCAACGATGTTATCGGGAGATAAAATTACTGATGCATCAATTGAACAAGCTAAAGCATTATTAATGAAAAATTAGGATATTATGGCAATTTAATAAAAGATAACTTATAATTGAACTTATTATTTAAGATTACGAGGCTATGAATGACTAAACGAGGAATGTTATTTGTTTTATCTGGGCCTTCTGGTGTAGGTAAAGGAACTGTAAGAAAAGCTTTATTTGAGCAAGAAGATATAAACTTTGCATATTCAATTTCAATGACGACTAGACAACCACGCGATGGAGAAGTTGACGGTAAAGATTATTTTTTTGTAACTAAAGATCAATTTAAAAAAGCAATTGATCAAGGGCAGATGTTAGAATATGCTCAATATGTTGATAATTTTTATGGAACACCTTTAAAGTATGTAAATGATACTTTAGATTCAGGACAGGATGTTTTTTTAGAAATTGATGTTAATGGTGCTACTCAAGTTAGAGAAAAAATGCCTGAAGGAATTTTAATTTTTCTAACACCACCAGATCTATTAGAATTGAAAAGTCGCTTAATTAATCGTGGTACGGAACCAATTGAAGTAATTGAAAAGCGGATTGAACAGGCTAAGCAAGAAATATTAATGATGAAACATTATGACTATGCAGTTGTTAATGATAAAATAGAAAATGCCGTAGAGAATATCAGACAAATTATAAATGTAGAACATTTACAAGTTAAGCAAGTATATTCTGATTATGAACAAATGTTAACAATAAATGAAAAGGGAGAAGCAAAATAATGATTTTATATCCATCTGTTGATAAATTATTAAAAAAAGATAATTCACGTTATTCATTAGTAATGTTAGCTTCTAAAAGAGCACATGAATTAGATGATGGAGCATCTGAATTATTACCAAAATATAATTCAGTTAAAAATGTAGGAAAAGCATTGGAAGAAATTGAAGCAGGAAAAGTCATTCTTGATGGGGAATAGGTTAATAAGATGAAATTAATTGTTCCTAATAATCATGGATATTTAGATGATAAATATACTAAACATGCTAGTGATAATAATAAATTAGGAAAATATCCAATTGTATCTTTCCCAATAGAATTTAAAGATATTCCTGATGATACTAAATCATTAGCTTGGGTATTAATGGATGTTGATTCAATACCTGTTTGTGGGTTTGCATATATTCATTGGTTAGGTTGTAATTTATCTCCTAAAATAGGTAAAATTGACGAAAATGCTAGTCAATTAAGCCACGACTTTATTCAAGGAAATAATAGTACAGCTGGACGCTTTGTAAATGAAATTAATCCAATTATTTCTCAACATTATATTGGACCAACACCACCTGATAAAGAACATGTATATACTTTAATTGGTTATGCATTAAGTGATGATTTGAAGTTAAATTCTGGATATTGGTTGAATGAATTTTTAAAAGTATCTAAGGATTTAATTCTTGATAAGAGCATTCTAAATTTAAAAGTTAAAGCATAAAAAGACTTTAGGATTACTAAAGTCTTTTTTATTTTATTTGTAATTATTTAATTATTAGTTTTTTAAAAAAGTGCTTGACATATATATATATATATAATGGAATCGTTATTAATTTAACAAAAACTTAAGAATTTTTGAGGTATTTATAATGAAGAAAAAAGTATTAAGCTACGTAGCTTTAAGTTCTGCATTATTAACAGCTGCTCCATTACTTGGTAATGTAACAGCTAATGCTGCAACTACAAACAATAACACTACATCAAGC
>JADIMP010000092.1 GCA_017694665.1 Candidatus Gallilactobacillus intestinavium | reverse complement strand
GTATAAATAGGTTTTGTATTATCGGTATCTACCTTAGATGAATCAAAATTCAAATTTAATTTATTCATGTCTAGTTTTCTCCTTTTATAAAAAAATAAAGATGTAGTTTTTAACTACATCTTTATTTTCATACCAATTACACATAATTATTAAAATTTATCCTAAATAAACAATATGCCGTCATATTTAAAAATTTAATGTACATAATTATTCAATTAAGATTCTTAATCATGCTTTTTAAATCCTTTTTGTATTTATAAGATAACGGGATTACCTCATTATTTTCTAACACAATATTTTTATAAGCGTTATCAATGCTAACAACTTTATGAATATTTATAACATAACTTCTGTGTACTTTAACCAAACCAAGTTCTAAATTATTAAAAGTAGCTAGTTTACCATAAAATTCTTCACTGTATTCTTTTGTATGAATTATTAATTTATGAGGTTGTGGAGACGTTTCTATGTATAAAAGATCCAAAAGCAAAACTTTTTTTAAATGATTATCAACTTCATAACTGATGAACTCATTATTTTTACTATTATAAATACATGTATCCATGATAATAGAAATGTCTTCAAAAATTTTCTTTTGAATTTCTTCAATTCCTAAGTCTTTAATAATGAAATCAAAAGGTTCTGAGTGCCTTTCTAAGGCTAAATAACTTAATTCTGAATGTGAAGTGATAAAAATAATTTTTCCTTGGCTATCAAATTCTTTTATTTTTAATCCATAATATATTCCATCATGTTTAGTATTAGGAAAATGTATATCTAAAAAATATATACCATTTATAATTTCATTTTGTTTTAAATAATCTAATAAACAGTTTGGATCTGTAGAAGAAAAGGCCAGTTTTACATTATCATGCATTAAACTATAATTCTTTACTATTTTAATATATTCATTTAACAAATCAGGATTATCATCACATATAAATACATTAGTCATCTAATTACTCCTTCAAACTTAATTTAACAACAACCTGCTTTTTATCTACATAAATATTAAAATCCCAATTTTTATGTTGATTGACAATATACCTTACTTCTTTTAATCCTTGTCCATGCCCTTTTCCCTTAGTAGTATAACCATTTTTATACAAATTATTAGTATTTAAATTACCTTTATAACTATTTTTTATTAAAATAGATAAACTTTCATCTTCTTTGATAAAATCAATTGAAATAAATTTATTTTCTGTACAAGAGGATGATGACTCAATTGCATTATCTAATAAAATACCCACTATTCTACATAAATTTAACAAATGAGAATCAATCTCAATATCTTCTTTAGCCACCAAAGAAGTAACTATATTTTTACTATTTGCATTATTTAATTTATCGAAAATAATACTCTTTAAAGGTTTATCTTTAATAAAATGTAAATTGTTAATTTGTTTAGGGATGCTTTTAGTAAAATTATTAAAGTTTTTTGCCAAACTAAAATAATATTTTTTTAAATTTTCCATGTCGTTTTCACGAATAAACACTTCAAGAGTTAGCAGTATATTAGCATAATCATGCTTAAAAAAACGTAATTTTTCATAATTCTTTTCTAACAAAGTAGTATACTTTATTAATTCTTGCTGCATTTTTATTTGATAATCATTTTGTACTTTTTGCAAAAATAGTTTGCATATTAAAAAAAGTGCTATACATAGAAAAAGAAACAATATCAGCATAAAAATAACATCAAAGATAAATATTTTATCTTTATAAATATTTTTTTCTATAAAGTCATACATCTCTAATAAAATGATTATTAAAGGATAAACAAAAAAGAACACTATCGAAATTATAAAAATAATTTTATCGTATATTTTTATTTTAGAATTAAACCACTTAATTATTGGTATTAAAAATATATTAATAAGTATAATTATCAAGTAACTTAATAAAATAGAGTTATTAACACTAAATTTATAAGCTAAAAGTAATTTTAAAAAGAATGATTCTACAAATGTTATTGATAAGCTAAAAAATAGTAATCCAGATAACGTTAATGTTTTTAGTTTACTAATTTTATTTAATGCGTATAAAGTAACAGGAAAAGCAATACTATCTAATAATGTTCCCACACTTAAAGGAATTGGGAAAATTATCATACATAATATAGAGATCATAGAATTTAACAATAGATATTTATAAGGAAAATCATTACTTTTTTTAATTGCAATTTGTAAAATAAAAGAATTAATAAAAATAAATGCAATACTAAGTGCATATATCATACTGAATCTCCCTGTTTTATACGATTCATGTTACTTAATTAACGTCATCTGTAATTAATTATTGATAATTATATTTTAGACCTTGAATATCAAATGGTATAGTTTTTTATTTAATTATTATTTTAATTTGCAACAACTTAAATTAAATAAATGTATACTAAACAACAAAGGCAGACACATATGTGTCTGCCTTATTTATTGGTTTTATTTCGTTTAACTTAATGGGTAAAAATAATTAATGAGCTTTATATAGAAAAGATGTTATCAAAGTTGATAACATCTTTTCTAATTTAATCACTACTTAATTAAAATAATGCTTTTAATAAAGAAATGATTGAATTACTTTCACCTGTCTTAGGTAATGTTTTAGCATTTACGTTAGCAACATAGTGGCTGTATCCATAAGTACGAATACCATTATTTGTTAAACGTACATTTCCATTATTACTTTTAGCATTAGCTTTGTTAGCTTCAGCTTGTTTCATCGCATTAATAATGTTTTGTGGTACTTTAATACCGGCTTTTTCTAATGCAGCTAATGTATAAGGAGTTCCTTCATACCAGAAAACACCATCTTGAGCATCATAGCCAGTAAATGCTTGACCATTATAAATTAAAGCTTCACCGCCAGCGCCACCGATACCATGAATAAGACTAAATCCTTGACCGTATACATTAGGAACAACAGTTGTATTTGTATCAACTGCATGAATAAGATTTGATTGGTCATCTGAAGTCATGTTAGAAATTTTTGTATTCTTGCTTTGATCGATCATATATTGAACATCAGTAGGTTTAACAGATAAGTTTTGTTTTGCTTGATTATTATTTGTTGCAACTTCAGCAAAGTTGTTTGCACGAACAGCACTATGTGCTGCTTTCTTGTCAGCAGCTTTGCTTGAGCTAGTTGCAGAAACTTTATTGCTTTCCTTAGCACTTGATGATGAACTACTTACTTTAGCACTGCTTGATGTAGTGTTATTATTTGTAGTTGCAGCGTTAGCTGTTACATTACCAAGTAATGGAGCAGCAGTTAATAATGCAGAACTTAAAGCTACGTAGCTTAATACTTTTTTCTTCATTATATAAATACCTCAAAAATTCTTAAGTTTTTGTTAAATTAATAACAATTCCATTATATATATATATATATATGTCAAGCACTTTTTAAACAAAATGAAAAAGACACACCTTAGTGTGTCTTTTTTGAATAACAATAATTATTTTAATCACGAATTAAATAATCAAAAGCTCCTAATGCAGCAGTAGCGCCAGAACCCATAGAAATAATGATTTGTTTATATGACGAATCTGTACAATCACCAGCAGCATATAAACCTTCAATATTGGTAGCACCATATTTATCGACCATAATTTCTCCATGATCATTTAATTTTACTGATACTGAATCACCATTTAACCATTCAGTATTTGGTACTAAACCAATTTGTACAAATACTCCGTCAACTGTCAAATGTTTACCACTCTCACCATTTTGTTGATAATCTAATCCTTCAACATGGTTCTGACCAGTAATTTTTTCTGTTTGAGCATTAGTCAATAAATCTACATTAGATAAATTCCTTGCACGTTCTAATAAAATATCGTCAGCTTTAAATTTATCTGAACGTTCAAATAAAGTTACATGATGTGCTACATTAGCTAAATCAATGGCAGCTTCCATTCCTGAATTACCACCACCAATAACTGCTACATCCTTATTTTTGTATAAAGGAGCATCACAATGTGGACAATAAGCTACTCCTTTAGTTTGAAATTCTTGTTCACCAGGTACATTAATGTTACGCCAATGAGCACCAGTAGCAATAATTACTGTTTTACTCTTTAAAATTACTTGGTTATCTAATGTCACATTAAATTCTGCACCATTTTTTTGAACTTGAGCAGCTTGTCTTTCTAATAAAACATCTACATTATCATACTTACGTAAGTGCTCTTCTAAAGCATTTGCAAAGCTTTCTCCTTCAATATATGGAGTTCCAATGATATTTTCAATGCCTAGTGTTTCAATTACTTGACCACCAAAATGTTCCAAAACTAAAGCTACTTTAATTCCCTTACGAGCAGCATAAATAGCGGAACTAATTCCAGCAGGTCCACCACCAATTACTAATACATCATATAATTTTTGTGTAAAATCATCGTATTTACGATTATCAGAAATTCCTAGTTTTTCTACAATTGCTTCTAATGATGAGCGACCGTTTAAGAAAAATTCATCGTTGGCGTACACTACTGGTACTGCCATAATGTTTTTAGCTTCAACTTCATCTTTAAATACGGCACCATCAATCATCGTATGACTAATGTGCGGATTTAAAATACTTAAAATATTTAGTGCTTGAACTACGTCAGGACAATTATGACAAGTCAAACTAGCATAAGTTATAAAGTGATAATCAGTTTGAATATTCTTAATGCTTTGCGCTAACTCATCACTGATCTTAGGTGCACGACCACTAACTTGAATTAAAGCTAAAATAAAGGAATTATATTCATGTCCTAACGGTACTCCAGCAAAAACAACGCCGCTTTTTTCATGATCTTTACGATCAATACTAAAAGCCGGCGTTCTTTCTAACGTCCCTTTTACATAGGACAAACGTGAATCTAAATCACATATTTCTTTAATGAATTCTTCTAAATTTTTGGAAGCATCTGAATCATCAACATCAATTGTAAAAACAACTTCACTTTCTAATAATTGCAAATATTGTAAAGTTTGTTGTTTTAATTGATCATCAATTATCATAGTCATCCTCAAATTAACGTTATTTTATAATTTACCTACTAAATCAATACCAGTAGTTAAAGCTTTAGCGTTGTCTTTCCAATGAGCTGGACAAACTTCGCCTGGATGTTCACGAACATATTGAGCAGCCTTAATCTTATCAGCCAATTGACTAGCATCACGACCTATACTATCAGCGTTAATTTCAACTCCTTGAATAATACCATCTGGGTCAATAATGAATGAACCACGTTGAGCTAATCCAGATTCTTCATCTAAAACATCAAAAGCTGTAATTAACTTATGAGCTGGATCACCAATCATAGTATATTCAATACGCTTAATATCACTATCAGGAGCGTCATGCCATGCTTTATGAGTATAGTGTGTATCAGCAGAGCAAACGTATACTTCTGCACCTAGTTCCTTTAAACTAGCATATTGATCTTGAAGATCTTCTAATTCAGTTGGACAAACAAAAGAAAAATCAGCTGGATAAAAAGCTAATACACTCCAGTGTCCCTTTAAATCATCTTGACTAACCTTAATAAATTCTTCTGGTTTATAAGCATCTAATGTAAATTCAGGAATTTCTTTTCCTACTAATGACATTTTCCTTACCTCTTTCTTAAA
Source organism: Candidatus Gallilactobacillus intestinavium (assembly GCA_017694665.1). Lineage (GTDB taxonomy): Bacteria > Bacillota > Bacilli > Lactobacillales > Lactobacillaceae > Gallilactobacillus > Gallilactobacillus intestinavium. The sequence continues at coordinate 4,577 of JADIMP010000092.1, read as the reverse complement.
ATGATTCTAAATCAACTATAAAGATTTTTCGATTAACTGTCAAATATTATGTTCGGCATTAAAAAAACCGGCTAAAATGCCGGCTTCGTAATTTATTAAGGATTGAGGATAGTATGCCTATAACAGCTATTATATGTGGATAAACATTATTCGTTTATCCTCTTTTATTTTACTAAATAAAAATCATTTTGTTAAATTTTTAACATAATTATTCTGAATTAAAAATTCATCATTCATTCATCGCCGTAAAATTCAGTAAATAACGTTTAATTATTCGTTAAATAATTAATAATAAATTCACAATACATATTAAATATCCACTTTATTTTTGGACAAAATAAATTCTAGACTAAGTAATGCAAACAATTTAATAACTTAATTTACTATTTATTGATATGATAAATGACATAAAGGAATTAAATTATGCTCAAATTAATTATTTATGCGGTTATTGTTTTTATTGCTACTAGTTCTGGTGCTTCAACTGGTTTAGGCGGTGGCGTAGTTATTAAACCACTATTTGATATTGTCAGTAGCGCCCCAACGACGACTATTAATTTTTATTCATCATTAGCCGTATTTGCCATGGCGGTAATTGCTCTTAATAGACAATTACGGCAACATTTTAAATTTAACATTAAAATTTTATTATCAATTTCTATTGGCTCGATTATTGGTGGTATTTTAGGTGAACAATTATTGACCTTTACCGCCCAATATTTATCAGCCGATCATTTAAAAATTATCCAATCTGGTTTGTTATTTTGTATGTTGCTAAGTGTTATCTTATATAACCTTTATAAAAAGCACTTAAAACAATTACATTTACAAAATGTATTATTAATTTTCATCGTTGGTTTAGGCTTAGGTGCCTTTTCTGTATTTCTCGGTATTGGTGGCGGACCAATTAATGTAGCAATTATGATGTTTCTCTTTTCATTTCCATTACGAGAAGCAGCTGTTTATTCCGTCGGCATTATATTTTTTGCTCAATTTTCTAAAATGATTACCATCATGTTCAATCCAATTAAACCAATCGTTAATTTAACAACCGCAATTGTTGTCGTTATGGCAGCAATTATTGGTGGTTTCATTGGTGCTTGGATTAATCGTAAAGCTCCCTGTCGTTTATTAAATCTGATTTATATGGTTTTATTAACGTTACTTTTAATTGTAACTTTCGGTAACACTTTAAAATATGCCGGTATCATATAAATTACAAATAAATATATTTACAAAAGAAGCGTTCCAAAATTGGAACGCTTTTTTACTCATTATCTTTATTATATAATTCTTCTAATTTTTCTGTAGTTAATCGGGAAACATTAATTTCATGTTTTTTTGCCCACTCATTCAAATATTCTGGTACTGTTATCGAACGACGAATTGTTCGACGATTTAACGTTTGGCGTTTTTGTAAGTCCACATTAATCCACATCACTTGTTGTTTATCATTTAACTTCCAAGTAGTTGGATCTTGTACCAAAGGCAATTCTTTATCTTTTAACCATTTAATAATTGCATTTTGTACTTGAACTACTAGTTCATGAACAGTATCGCCATAAACAACTAACCCAGGAATATTTGGTGAAGTAGCAACATAATAATTATCGTCATCATGAAATTCTTCCACAATTACCGGATAAGTTATCTGTTTCTTTTTTGCCATTATATATTTATCATCCTCTATGCTTAATAATTAAATTCACCAATATTTATGGTTATTAGTTTAGTATGTATACTAACAACAAACTTCATTAAAGTAAAGAAAAAACGATACTAAAATCGTATCGTTTTTATTTTGCATCAATATCTTTCATCCAACCTAAAGCTAAAGCTCCGTCACCTAAATGAGCTCCTACTACTGGACCAAATGCTCCAAATTCAAATGGCATGTCAGGATAACGTTTCTTAATGGATTCATACCATTCCTGTGCCATTTTTTCATTATTAACGTGAAAAATAAATCCTCTTAACGGATAATCAGTATTATCCTTAGCTTCTTTAAATAATTGCTCAATTCTAGCGATTGCCTTTTTCGCCGACCTAATTTTTTCAAAGGCTACAATTTCATCGCTTTCGTTATCAAAAGTTAATAATGGTTTAATTTTTAACACTGAGCCAATAAAAGCTGATGCATTCGATAGTCGACCACCACGCACCAAATTCTGTAAGTCATCAACCATAAAATATTCATCAATAGTATCTCGTAATTGATTCAATTCTTGAATAATTGCATCTAGATCAGCTCCAGCTTGTGCCATGCGAGCTGCTTTAATTGCTAATTGTCCCATTAACTGTACCGTAATTTTAGAATCATAAGGTACAATTTTAATTTTATCTGCTAAATCAGCTGCAACACTTTGTAATGAATTAACTAACCCAGAAATCGTCCCAGCTAAATGAATACTAATTACGGCATTATAACCATCATCAGCTAACTTACTATATAAATTAATTAAATCACCTAATGCTGGTTGTGAAGTACTAGGAAAGCTTTCACCATCATGAATAATTTGAAATGCTTCTTTATCAGTCACATCTAATCCTTCACGATATGCTTTACCATCAACAATAAAAGGAATGGGAACAATAAACAAATGATTATTGTCGATATCTTGTTGAGAAAGATAACAGGTACTATCAGTTACCACAGCAATCTTCATTCTTAAATCGTCCTTTCCTAAAAAGATACAATAAATAAATGATAATCTATTTTAAATAATTAAACAAATCAAAATTATTGATTCATATTCATAACATTATTGTGCGTGCCATTGATTAGTTGGTTGATAATGAACATACGAATTATTCGTATTGTAACTATAGTGTTGATTATTATTCATCGCTGGTCGATTATTATTAGAATTATTTGTGGCAGCACTACTTTTAGCAGCTGCTGAAGCGGCAGCAGCCTTTTGAGCAGCCGCATTAGCCGCAGCAATACTTGCCTGTTGTGCAGCTAATTCATTTTGTTGTTTAACATAATTACGTAAATTAGTTAAAGACATAATTCGTTTAGCTAATTTATTACTAAATTGTTGAGCATCAAGATCTTGATAGTAACGTTTAACTAACCAAGTTAATGAATGAGTAAAATGTCGATTAGCACTATCAGTAATCACTAAGCGATTACGTTTAATTTGAAATTGAAAACCATCACTATTGCCATTATGATAAATCGTTCCCTTAGTTAGATTACCTTTTAAAGCCCAATATAAATCATTAACGTTTAGTGCATCTTGTTCATCATGATTATAAGCTTGAATAATTAACGCCATTTTTTGTTTACGCTTTAACGTTAACCAAGTGGCATTTACTTTATCGTTTTGCTTAGTGGCATGTTGTTTATGGGCTTTAGTTTGATGCTTTACTTTAGGTTTAGTTTGTTGTTGTTCAATTTGTGCTTCACGTACATTATTTTCATGACGCTGCCATAACCAATTACCTAAAGAACAAATAATTACTAACGCAACAATAATAATGATCAAAAGTCGTAAGTCTTCTTTATGTTGTTGCCTTTCTAAACGCTTTCTTCTTTTTTCCACTTTCATCACCCATTCAATTAATGTAATAAATTCGCAATATATTTGTAAACTAACCGTTTACATTTGCTTATGTATTTTAATACGAAAATGTACTTTTAAGTAAATTATAACTTACTATAAAGATAATTGACTTTCAAATTTTTATTTATCAATAATAATTTGGTTTTAAACTGTTTCTTGTAAAAAAGATTACATTAATGTTACTTAACTCATAAACAATGACCTACAAACGCATAAATATCATTATTTATTTAATGATTTCAATAAACAATTTATTAACTTTACATAAAATTAATCTTTATCCATCAAAAAAGGCCAATAAGTAAACTTATTGACCTTAGCATTTATCAATCGAAACATTTGTTGATTAGTGTAAATATATAAGAGTTTCAAGAAAAGAACACAAATTATTCAAAATTAATAAACGCTGTTAACATTATACACTATTTTAAATATTAACTGTAACTATTAAAATAATATTTATTACGTAGTAAACATTATGGTAAAATAGTTTTGTAAGTCCAACTTGACTGCCATTATAACCATTCCTTGCTTGTTAAGTAGACTTACATACTGTATTAGATGGTTGTGTCATACCATCTAATATTCGGATTTATTTATAGATTTTGTGAAGGCGTCATTTTTATGACGTCTTTTTTAAAGACATAAACACAAAGACAAACAATATTTATTCTAAATCATTATCAAGGATTAATTATGAATAACAAAATTCCAACACCAAAAATTAGTGAAATTTTACTTGAAGAATTTATGAAACCTAAACATTTATCTGTTGATGATGTTGCTAAAGGAACTAGTATACCTATATCACATATTCAAAATATTTTGCATGATCAATGTAAAATTAATTTTGATATATCAGTTAAATTAGGCAATTTCTTTGGCGTTTCTGATCGTTTTTTTATTAATTTACAAAACGATATTAAACGGCGACAAGCTAATTTAGATAATTCTGATAAATAGGATTTATAAATTATTTTCTAATTACTTACATTTAAATATAAAAAT
>JADIMP010000091.1 GCA_017694665.1 Candidatus Gallilactobacillus intestinavium | reverse complement strand
GTGAGTATAAAGATTGAAGGGCGTTGTATGACGGAGAATATAGATATTGAACTTAATCAAGAAAAGGTTAACGGACAATATGGCTATAGAATTTTAAAAAGGTCATTCGACATTATTGCGAGTGCAATTGGGTTAGTTGTTTTGAGCCCAGTTTTTTTAGCTGTGGCAATTGCAATAAAGTGTGATGATGGCGGACCTGTTTTTTACGATCAGATTCGAATTGGAAAAAACGGGAAAAAATTTAAAATGTATAAGTTCCGTTCAATGCGGGTCAATGCCGAAGATGAGATTGAAAAGTTGCAAGAACACAGCGAAGTTGATGGTGCGATGTTCAAAATGAAAGATGACCCGCGGGTTACCCGAGTTGGTAAATTTATCCGTAAAACGAGTATTGATGAGTTCCCGCAACTGTTAAATGTTCTTTTAGGCCAGATGAGTATTGTGGGGCCGCGCCCGCCGTTGCCTCGTGAAGTGGCGGATTATACTCAATATGATAAGCAACGACTATATGTTAAGCCCGGATGCACTGGATTATGGCAAGTGACGGCTAGAAATAGTGTGGGCTTTCAAGAAATGGTAAATATTGACTTGGATTACATTCAACGTCGCAGTATTTGGCTGGATTTAAAGATTATGTTTAAGACGGTCAAGGTAATATTTGTCCCGAATGAAGCATATTGATTATTAACATATTGTTTCAGAACTTAAAGGAGAGAATCTATGTCGACAGCAAAGAAAATCGGATTAACGGCAGGTGCGATAGTGATTTTAGGCATTGGTGGTTATGCGCTTGCGAAGTATGATACTGGTTCTTACGCTCATGTTTTGTATGAAAAGACGCTAAAAAAATCGTCTAAAGACGATACTCAGGTTCATCGAATAACTGATAAGTCTGTCAAGCCAACGGTTAAAGTTGATAATAAGGCAGAATCACCAAAATCAAATTCGAGTGGAATTGAGAAGGCATTACAGGAGCAAAACTTTACTGGGGCATATGCAGTAATTAAAAATGGGCAGGTATCTGACAGTAAAACTATTGGAAAAGGGATTGAGAATGGCAAGCTGTATCAGGTTGCAGATCTGGAAAATACTTTAACGGCTGCTGCAATCATGAAATTGGTTGATAGCGGGAAATTGAGTTTATCGACACCGGTAAGTAAATTTTATAACGAGTCGTTAGAGGTTAATAAAAACGTTACGGTAAAGTCGTTACTCAATATGACTTCCGGAATTACGAATAATGATGTTCCTAATGATCAACTTCAAGCAGGTGACAATATTTTGCAATGGAATTTAAACCATGCAAATGCAGGAACAGCAAGTACATATAACTATCAAGAAATTAATTATGTTCTTTTAGAAGGAATTATTTCTCAAGTATCTGGAACATCATATCAAAGCTACATTAATAATAATTTCTTGAAACCCAATAATTTGAATAATATCAAATTTGTAAGTAAGGTAAGTGATCCGGAACTTGCAACACCATTCAATGGTAATCAAAAGATGACTGGCGGGGCACTTGCTAAGGCAATGAATTCGCAAATGGGAATGAACCAAATTATGGCAAGCCCGAGTGACTACTTGAAGTTAATGCAAATCTTGGTTAAGTCTTATGGCGACAAGCAAGGCTTTACAGCGGTCAATGCTCAGGACATGACAGGACAATTAGAATCATCAGCGGATGGTTTTGAAGGTTCTGCCGGAATTCAAGGTTATAAGACGGCTGTTAAAATTTCAAAGGATGGCAATTCAGGAATTATTTTAATGAGCAATAATTCAAACGGACAGACAAGTGATAGTAATAGTTTGTTAGAAACTGTAAGGAAAGTATTTATTACAGAGAGGAATTATAATTAATGGAAAATACTGAAAAAAATAATTTATTTAATACTTTGGATATAGGATCCTTTTTCAATGTTTTAAAAAAGAGAAAGAAAATAGTGTTTTTGACGACATTGATATGTGCAGTGCTAACATTGTTTGTCTCACTTTTTCTCATTTCACCTAAATATAGCTCTAGTACAAACATCCTGGTAAATAGGAAAAATGATGTTCAACAAGTTAATGAACAAGCTCAAATTCAAGCTAATGTTCAGATGATTAGTACGTATAAAGACATTATCAAAAGCCCAACTATTTTAAATACTGTAAGTAAAAATCTTGAAAATAAAGGATATAAATTAAATGCTGATGAAATAAAGAATGACATTGATATTTCTACTCAACCTAATTCGCAGGTCTTTACGTTAACTGTAAAAACGAAAAGTCCAACACTTTCAGCTGATATAACTAATACAGTTGCAGAGGTATTTAAAGATAAAGTAAAAAAGATAATGAATGTAAATAATGTTTCGATTTTGTCTGAGGCAGAGCCTAATACTAAACCAGTTTCGCCTAAAGTTATGTTGAACTTATTAATTGGAATAGTAGTAGGTTTATTATTGGGATTAATTTTTGCATTTGTGACAGATGGATTAGATAAGACTGTTGAAAATGAAGAATTTATTACAGATGTATTGAATCTAAATGATTTAGGGATTATTAGTGAAATTCCTGCGACAAAAGTAGAAGAATTATTAGCGTCCAGCCATTTCAAACATAGAAGAAAAGCGAAAAGAAGGGTTTAATAATGAGATTTTTCAAAAGAAATAAGACCAAGCTAGATGAAGATAGTATGAAGTATGGGGTTGCGTTAATTACTAAAAACGACCCCAAATCAGCAATTTCAGAACAATATAGAACAATCAGGACAAATTTGAAATTTTCATTCATGAAGGACAATTTTAAAATTTTGGCAGTAATGTCTGCTTTGCCTTCAGAGGGAAAATCCACAGTGAGCGCTAATCTGGCTGTCTCGTGGGCAGAACAGGGTAGGAAAACGTTATTAATTGATGCCGATTTAAGAAGACCTACGGTACATCAAACTTTTAAAGTATCCAATAAATATGGAATCTCGAATATTATAACTTCTTCTGCTAGTTCGGTAAACATTTCAGAGATGATTGATAAGACGGATAATGATTATTTAGATATTTTAACAAGTGGACCTATTCCGCCTAACCCTGCAGAATTATTGGAATCAGAAAGATTTGCACGCTTATTGGAATTTCTAAAAGAGAAATATGATTTTATTATTTTGGATGCCCCTCCAGTGGATACAGTGACTGATGGGCAGATTGTTGCTGCAAAAGCAGATGGGGTTGCATTGGTTGTTCCTCAAAGAATCGCAAGAAAAGATGCGGTTTTACAAGCCGTAAGATTGCTAAATAAGGTAGATGCAAACATTTTAGGAGTGATAATGAATAGATTTACTACCGGAGAAACAGGTGGAGACTATTACGGTGGTTATTATGGTGGCTATTACGGGGTAAATGAAGAGAAGGAATGATAAAGTGACATTAGTTGATTTACATTCGCATATTTTGCCAGGTGTAGATGATGGTTCTCCAGATATGAACCATTCTTTAGTATTGGCGAAAGCTGCAGTTGATGATGGTGTTACCCATATGTTACTGACGCCTCATCATATGGACGGGAAATATACAAATCATAAAAAGGATATAATTCGAAAAACGGAAGAATTTCAACAAGCATTGATTGAGAATGACATTTCATTGAAAGTTTTTCCAGGTCAAGAAGTTCACTTAAGTGATAAATTATTAGAGGCAATAGATGATGATGACATTCTTTTCGCTGATGAAGGTTGTCGTTATCTTATGTTAGAACTTCCGCATACACATGTTCCGGAGTACTTTATGAAGAATATATTTCCGGAGTTAAGAAATAGGGAAATTATTCCTGTTATTGTTCATCCTGAAAGAAATCAAGGAATTCAGAGAAATCCAAATTTACTTTATGAAATGATAAAAAATGGATGTTTAACCCAATTAACAGCAAGTAGTTATCTGGGTATTTTTGGAGAAAAAGTTACGGAATTCACTCAGAAAATTATTAGTTCAAATTTAGGATATACATTTTCATCTGATGCACATAATCTTAAAGGACGAAAAACTAGAATGACAAGCGCATATGTTAAATTGGGTAAATTTAATGAAAGACTATCAAAAAATTATCAAGAAAATGCAAAGTTAATTTTAAATGGTGAAGATATTGTACAAAAAAATGTGAAAAAGATAAAAAAACAATCGTTCTTGTTTAATATGTTTCATAAAGATAAATAATTATTATGAAGTGGAGAATAGATAGTAAAAGTGGACAATTATGAAATTGTATACGCAGCGGATGATAACTTTGCTCCAGTATTAGGAACATCCTTAGTGTCTTTATTTGAAAATAATAAGGATATAAATATTAATGTTACAATTTTTGATTCAGGAATTTCAAAGAATAATAAAAATAAAATAGAAGAAATATTTGATAAATATCATCGAAACTTACCAAGATGGATAGTTCCAGTTGATTTAGAGAACAAAATAGGAGTTAAGTTGGATATTGCACGAGGTTCGCTTGCGGTATACTCAAGATTATTTTTAAAAGATTTTTTTGATGATGATGTGGATAAAGTATTATATATAGATAGTGATACTATTATTGCTTCCCCGATAAAAAAATTATGGAATATTAATCTAGGAGAAAAGATAATAGCGGCAACTAAAGATGCATTTAGTAAATTTTATCGGAAAAATATCGAACTAAAAGAAAATGATGCAATGATAAATGCGGGAGTATTTCTTATTAATCTTCCGGAGTGGAAGAGACAGGGAGTTGAACGAGAATTTTTAGAATACATATGTCAAAAAAATGGAAAAGTTCAACTGAATGATCAGGGAGTACTTAATCATGTTTTGAATAACAAAGTTTACTTTTTAAGCCCTAGCTATAATTTATTATCTTTATATTACGATTATTCATATAAAGAGATGGAAGAATATCGTAAACCTGTAAACTTTTATTCTAATTCAGAAATTAAGAATGCTAAAAATAATCCAATTATTATTCATTATACAAGCGCATTTAATACTGTTCGTCCTTGGTATCAAAATAGTACTCACCCATTAAAAATGGTTTGGAAGGGCTATTATGATAAGTCACCATGGAAGAATGTCCCGTTAAAAATAGAAAAGAAAAAGGGCATAAAACGAATTTTGTTCTCTATATATAATATCTTACCAAAACAGATATCTTTAAGAATAGCATCTATTTTTCAAGTTTATATTAGGCCATTGCTAAAAAAATCATGAAAGGTCTAAGTCAATAGTGACAGAAACTTTAATATAATATTATAAGATTAGAGGTGTTTGAATGATAAAGGATGTTGCAAAAAAAGTTATTTCAAAGGCAATTTACAGTAAACCAATTGCTAAAGAATCAACATATGTTTTTGATAATCGTAAATTGGATAGTCAAAAGCTTTTATACATATTAGCAGGATATAAAGAGAAAGTTTGGAATAAAGTCTTTAATAGAGTGAAAAAATTTGTTCCCAAAGATATAGATGTATGTATAGTGTCTAGTGGAGTAATAAGTACTGAATTACGAGACATTTCAAGGAAAAACGGCTGGTCGTATTTAGGGTTAAAGAGGAATAATATAAGCCAAGCGCAAAATACGGTGATTTCTATATTCAAAAGTGCGAAATATATAATAAAAATGGATGAGGATATTTTTATTACTAAAAATTCAATTCAAACTCTAATAGGCGATTTTTGTAAAATACAAAAAAGTAGTAAATATAAAGTTAAAGCAATAGCTCCATTGATTAATATAAATGGTCTAACCTATATAGATGTATTACGTAGATTTAACGCTTTAAATGATTATGAACGAAGGTTTGGAAAAGCTTATGTTGGGGGGCAGTTTAAGTTAAGACAGTATGAAAAAATAGAGACCTCAGCGGATGTAGCAGGTTACATGTGGGGAGAGGATGGAACGCTTCCTACAATTGATAAAATGAATGAATTGTTGCAGAACGATGGAAATACAAAGGATAGTAATCTAAATTATTTTTTAGCATGTGCTAGATTTTCAATAGGTTTAATTATGATTACAAGGGATTTTTGGGAGACCATGGGAAAATATAAAGTTAGAAGATTTTTGTCTGACTTTGCTATTGATGAGGAACAAATCAATTCAAATGCAATGCTGCTTTCTCACCCAATTATTATTGATAAAAAAGTTATTGTAGGACACTTAGGTTTTGGGGGTCAAACTGATGCAATGTTGGAATTATATGATAAAAGAAATGATTTGTTTTAGCAAAAAAATTAATTGAAAGTAATGTTATAGTTGGTAATAAGAAATTTTTTCATAAACCTTAGAAAGTAAGAATTATCAATAAACTTCCGTATTGATTTATTGTTCATTATGGAAGTTTATTATTTTAATAGATTGATGCAAGGGAGGAAAAGAATGTCACCGTATTTCATTAATATAGCTGTTTTTTTAATGTATTCACCTATTTTTATTTATTTAAATAAAAAGAATAAATTTTTTTCAAAACTATATTATTTTATTGTTATTATTCAATTAACGTTTTTATTGTCCGTTAGATATATAACAGTAGGGAATGATACTTCAAGTTATGTACAGGCATATTTGATGCAAGTCCCTAATAGTACATTATATGGATTGTTAAGACATGTTATATGGATTTTATCAGATGGAAATTACCATATTTTTCTTTTTACACTTTCTTTTACAACAATTTTCTGTTTTGTTTTAGCATTAAAACTAAATTCAGACGATTTGTCAAAAAATTTTTGGGCGTTATTGACATTTCTGATGTTTTTTTACATAGATTGTTTTAATATTGAAAGACAGATGATGGCAACTGCTATAGCCTTTTTAGGTATTTCGTTATTGATTAATCAACACAAAAAGTTACTACCCTTGTTCCTTTTTGCAATAGCCTTCGGAATACATAATGTTACAGTTTGTTTATTTGTTGGAATAATAATTTGGAGTTTAAGAAATAGAAAAAGTTTATATTGGGAATTAATTTTAATCGCAATCCCATTTGTATTATTCTCTTCAACGCTTTTCGGACTGTTTTCAAAATTTAATAGCCACTATGAAATGTATGCTATTTCTTCCGGTGGATATCAAAATTCTGGGGGAGTAATAATTTTTGGGCTATTCTTTTTAATATTATCGTTGATAGGAATTATATGTACAGATATTCGTTATGAAGGTAAGAATAATTTTTATCTTGCCTTAGTGTTCTTAGGATCAATTATCTCTACTGTTGGGTATAATTCTTATATTGTTACTAGAATTGGCGAAATGTTTATTTGTTTTATTATATTTATAATAGCAGATGTCTTAGGAAAAATTTCAGAGCAGATACGGCCATATAGATTAGCCTATATTTTAGTACACGTAGGGTTTATGTTAGTAGGGGTATTATACCTTTATGTACGATTAAAGAAAGGATATGCAGGTGTAGTTCCGTATATATTCTTTTGGAATGCATAATTATCTAATTAGAGGGTTGAATTAAAAGTGAAAGAAAAAATTGATATAGTATTTACATGGGTCGACGGCAGTGACCCTAATTGGCAAAAAAAAGCTCGGAAATATATGCCGGAAAAAGATTTTGATAATCAGAGATTTCGAGATTGGGGAACGTTTAAATATGTATTTCGTTCCATAGAGAAATATGCTCCATGGGTACATCATATATATATAATTACTGACAATCAGTGTCCTAATTGGTTAGATTTAAGTAATCCCAAGGTTTCAATTGTAGATCATAAGGAAATTATTGATGAAGAGTACTTACCAACGTTTAATTCCAATGTAATTCAGATTAATGCACATAAAATCCCGGGGTTATCTGAGAAATTTATTATTTTTAATGATGACATGTTTTTCAATGCTCCAGTAAAGGAAACAGATTTCTTTAAGAATGGGTTACCATGTGATTTTTTAGTGGAAAATGCTCTTACTGCAACAATTCCATGGTTTAAATCATTATTTGGTGCAATGTTATTTGTTAACCAAAAATTTGATAAACATAAATTTATAAAAGAAAATTTTAGTAAATATTTTTCAATAAAATACGGGTTACAAGGATTACGTAGTTTTCTTTCTTTACCATATTCTAATTTTACGGGTTTCATGTCTACTCATTGGGGACAACCGTTTTTAAAATCAACTTTTAAAAATGTTTGGGATGATTTTGGCGAAGAATTAGAAAAAAGTAGTTATAATCACGTTCGTGATTCTGATACAGATATACCTGATTATTTAATGCGATATTATCAATTAGCGATGGGAAAGTTTACGCCAGTAAGGATTAAAAATAGAAGTAAATATTTATCAATTAGTGATGAATTTAAAATTATAAAAGACGTAATAACTAAAGAAAAATATTTAGGTTTCTGTCTTAATGATGATTTGTTAGACGATGATCAATATGAAAAAATAAAAAAGCGAACAATCGATTTGTTGGAAAGTAAATTTCCTGAAAAATCTAATTTTGAAAAATAATATAATTAAGAGGTAAAAAATGGCTAGAAAATATGTGATTACGTCGATAAAAAATAGTAAGACTTTTGATGCTGGTTCTAAGGCGAAAAATGATGATCGTTTAATTTTAGGAAATTGCGGTTACACACCTCTTGATATTTCAAATTCAAGTTCAAGAATTCAAAAATTATTTCAAGGAATTTGGAAAATAAAAAAATTGATAAAGATGCATCCTGCAAAACAATATGTCATTCAGTATCCATTGTATTCTATTTTTATTATCGAAAATGTTATTAAAAATATCAGAAAGTATACCCCTGATGGGCAAGTGATTTTATTAATTCATGATATTGAAGCGCTTAGACTTCGAGTTAATGATGTTAAATATACTCGAAAAGAATTAGCGGTTTTTAATAGTGTGGATTCAATTATTGTACATACTGATAATATGGAAAATAAGCTTAGAAAAATGGGTGTAACAACCAAAATGGTCGTACAAGGGCTCTTTGATTATTTAAATCCACAGCAAATGTATATCAATGAAAAGCAGATTGGAAAAATTAGTTATGCGGGTAACTTGGAGAAAAGTCCATTCTTAAAGAAAATTAATTTAGAAAGAACACACCTTGAAATATTTGGAACACCTAAACCAACAACTGATTTAGGAAAAAATGTAGAATATCAAGGCGCATACCCGGCAGATGAATTACCTAAATATTTAAAAGCAGATTATGGTCTTGTCTGGGATGGAACGTCGTTAGAATCTTCAGAAGGAGTGTTTGGAGATTATACAAAATATAATTCTCCTCATAAGGCATCGTTATATAT
>JADIMP010000090.1 GCA_017694665.1 Candidatus Gallilactobacillus intestinavium | reverse complement strand
ACTCAGAACCTTTTGATTTCATTATTAAAGACTTAGGAATTGAAGAAATTCAAAAGAAAATTTTTGAAGACATTTCTATTATCATGGATACATGTATTTATAACATTAAAAATAATGAGTTTATCAGTTATGAAGTTGATAATCATTTAAAAAAAGTTTTGCTTTCGGATCTTTTATATATAGAAACGTCTCCGCAACCTCATAAATTAATAATTCATACAAAAGAATACAGCGAGGAATTTTATGGTAAATTAACTACTTTTAATAATTTAGAACTTGGTTTGGTTAAAGTACACAGAAGTTATGTTATAAATATTCATAAAATTGTTAGCGTTGATACTGCTTATAAGAAGATTGTGTTAGAAAATAACGAAGTAATTCCGTTATCTTATAAATACAAAAAAGATTTAAAAAGTATGATTAAGAATCTTAATTGAATAATTATCGTATATTAAATGCTTAATATGACAGTATATTATTTATTTAAGACGGAATTAAATATTGAAGTTTAAATAATGAGAAAATGAGATGTAGTTTTAACTACATCTCATTTTTTATGAAAAGAATAATTATTAAAAAGTAAGTATAAAAATATTGTTCTTATGAAATAAATTATTTGAATAAATAAAAAATATTAAAGCGATGTGTTATTTCACCAATGGTAAATATAATTGCAGTATTAAATTTAGAAGAATAAGAACTAGGTGATTAATAGTGAATGTTATAGAGACTGAAAATCTAACTAAAACGTATAGAAATAAATTAGTGTTAAAAAATATAAATTTAAAAGTACCTGAACAGAGTGTATATGGACTATTGGGCATTAATGGAGCTGGAAAATCTACTTTAATGAAAGTTTTGACAGGAATTATTACTCATTATCAAGGAAAATTGTTTTTTAAGGGAAATGAATGGGATAGAAATGATCTTAAAAGGATAGGATCGCTAATTGAATATCCTTCACTATATGATAATTTGTCTATTAAAGATAATTTTTTAATTGATTGTTATGAAGATAGGATATCTTCAAATAGGATTGAAGAAGTATCCAATTTATTAAAGATTGATTATTTAAACAAAAAATTTAAAGATTGCTCTTTAGGAATGAAGCAACGTGCAGGAATTGCACGAGCCTTGTTAAAAAATCCTGAATTTTTAGTTTTAGATGAGCCGTTTAATGGTTTAGATCCTTATGGAGTTAATGAATTAAAGTCAATTTTGTTAAAAGTAAAGGAAAATGGAACAAGTATTTTGATTTCCGATCATGTTCTTTCAGATTTAGAAGATATTTCAGACTTTATTGGAATTATTAATAATGCTGAATTAGTTTATCAAGATAAAAATGTTTCCGATTTGGAAAAGATATTTTTTAAATATACGCAAAGAAGGATGTAAAGATGAAAGAACTTAAAGCAGAAATGGTGAAAATTAAAAATTCAAATTCTTTGCATATATCTATCTTATTTCCATTATCGCTTATTATATATACTATTTTTTCTAGAGCTGCTACTCGTAATACTAATGGTTTAATTAATGGGCACAGTATAATTCAAATTTCTATTTTTAATATTTGGACGTTGTTATTGATTCCTTTGCTGATTATTTTAATAATTTCATCTGATTTTAAAAACGAAAATAAAAATAACAATTTTCAATATGCTGTTGCCAATGGATGGAAATTAAATAATATATACATTGCAAAATCATTTAAATATACGATGTTAACCTTATTAAGTTATATAACATTATTTGCTGTTATTATTGTTTCTAATAAGATAACGACTAATGATTTTGGAAATATTAAATTAATTATTTCTACTATTATGTATATATGGTTTTGCTCTTTATCGTTAATTCCAATTAATATGTTATTAATTAAAAAAATTAAGACCACATTTTCTTATATATTAAACGTATTAATAATTATCTTTTTTGTATATAATTCTATGGCTAATACTAAATTTTCATTATTTTTTCCTTGGATGTATGGATTAAATATTGAAAGATTGGCACTAAATATTAAGGCAAATGGGTTAATCGGAATAAAATTACCTATTAGTATGGTTAGTAATCAATTAGAGATAATGCTGGGAATGACATTAATATATATTGCTGTTGAAATTATTATCATGAAGGTATTAATTAAGTGGAAAGAATAAGCATTTAAAATGATTAAAGTAAATTACATAAAAAATAAAAATAATAAATTAATTTTATTTCCATTAATAATGGCTTTTCTTAGTGGGATCATTTTAATTTTTGAAATAAAAAATCATCAATTTAATGATTCATATATTAATGAATTATTATTGAATATGAATTCTTTTATGCCTGCTTTTTTAGGAATTATTTCGAAAATTATAATTTCATTTGAAGAGCAGACTCAAAATTATAATTTTGTTTTATCTAAAAGTGATAGAGTTCATTGGATAAATACTTTAATAATAAATATATATACTGTATGGATTTGTACTTTATTTATAATTGTATTACCGATGTTTTTGATTGCAGTGAATAAAATTAGTATACAAATTATATTTAACTTTTTATGGTCTAATGTTGTAATTAATTTTGGATGGATTTTGATTTACGTTTTTGTAGGTATTAAATTAGGTAGTAATGCAGATATTTTTATTGGATTTTTATCAATTCCTTTTTTAACATTTTATGGAATTGCCACTATGTCTAAAAACATTTGGAAAATTTTACCTTTTTTATATACGTTTAAATATGGCACAATTATTAAGATATTTTCTAGTTATTCTTTAATTGCAATAATATTTAATGTTTTTTTATATTTGGGATTAAGTATATGGTTTAAGCATACTGAACTATAATTTGGTAATTGAATGATATTTTAAGTTAAACAAAATAAAACCAATAAATAAGGCAGACACATATGTGTCTGCCTTTGTTGTTATTAATAGTAATTTGTATCAATTTGATTTAAATTAATTGTTTGATTAATCAATTTTTTTAATTGACTTTGAAAATACTGTTCACTATCTAAAACAACTGTCAAATTAACATCTTCTAAATATTGAATGTTTTCAACCATATAAGCATTTTCTTGAATCCATGATTGATATTTATTAAATTGCGAATAAGATAATTTTAATTGGTATTTAGTATATAAATGATATTGATGAATATTGGCTTCTTTAATAATTTTATTTGCTAATTCATGGTATGCTTGGCGTAAATGACTTAAGCCCAATTTAATACCACCAAAATATCTGATAATGATAATTAATGTATTGTCTAATTGATTTTGTTTGATAGCGTTAAAAATTTGTAAACCAGCACTACCATTAGGTTCACCATCGTCGTTATATTTAATTGTAGGTAGGTTAGATAAGCCAAATTGATAGGCATAAGTGTAATGAGTAGCTTTTTTAAAGTTTTGTTTAGCTACAGTTAAATAATGATTAACTTGTTCAGTATTACTTACTGGATAAATTAAACAAATAAAATCAGATTTTTTAATAGTGTAAGTTTGTTGATAAAAATCTAATGGGGCAAAGTATTGTTCTTTCATTAGTCTTCCCAATATTGATTACTATCTAAGATTTTATCAATAGCATTCAATACACCATCATGTTCATTATTTTCAGGAGTAATATGATCGACTTCACTTAAAATTTTTGGATTAGCGTTTAACATAGCAATTCCGTACGGAGTTAATCTAAGCATTGGTAAATCGTTTAAATTATCTCCAAAAGTAACAATTTCATTGTCTTTAATATGATATAAATCTTGTAATTGTTTAATTCCAGTTGCTTTATCAACACCAGCAATACCAAAATCGACTGTGTTTAATCCTGAATAAACACCAATGATTCTTTTATCTTTATTAAAATGTTTCAAAATTTCTTTAATGTTTTTATTGGTATTTTTGTCATTAGCAAAAGTGACCATAATTTTAACGATTTGATCGCCTAATGTTTTTGAGGCGGCTTCAAATAAATTATCAACTAATTTAATTTTATTAAAGAAACCATCTAAGGCATCAAGCACTTTTTTAGGAGTGCTACTTTCAATGTAAGCAGCTTTGACTCCACAAACGGCAGTTAGTGCAGTTGGTTGCGGATATTTTTCTTTAATATATGATAAAATGGCACTAACAATGTCATCAGGAGTTTCGTTAACCGCTAATAATTGTTGACCGTGATAAACAATACTACCATTTTCAGAAATAAAATCCATTTGATCTTTAATATCTGCAAATTGGTGCATTAATCTTTGATGTTGTGATCCACTAGCAGCAACAAAGTGTATGTTTTGTTGTTGCATTTGTTTAAATTGCTGCATAAATCGTTCATGATTATAAGTATTATCTCGATGCAGGAAAGTTCCATCCATATCTGTAGCAATTAATTTAATTGGCATACGTGTAACTCCTTATTTAATAAAATCAACATTGTTTTTATCATATCATATTCAATTAAAATACTTGAAAATAAAAAAACTGCTAAACTAACCTGTTTAGCAGTAAATGACAATCGGGATAATTATTAAGCATATATGAAATAACGAATTGTCGAGTGAGAATATCATATCCTCAAAACAAGTATATATATATATATATATATATGTCAAGTTTTTTTCTGAAAATTAATTATTGGAGTAAAGGTAATGAAACAAAGGAAA
>JADIMP010000089.1 GCA_017694665.1 Candidatus Gallilactobacillus intestinavium | reverse complement strand
ATGGAGTTTTTCAGTTTGAATCTAATGGAATAAAAAATGTTTTGCGTCAGTTAAAGCCAGAAAATTTTGAATTAATTATTGCAGTGGATGCTTTATATCGTCCCGGGCCAATGGAAAATATTAGTCATTTTATTGCGCGAAAATTAGGTAAAGAACCCGTTGTTTATCCTGATGATAGTTTGAAATCTATTTTGGAGCCAACCTATGGAATAATTGTTTATCAAGAACAGGTTATGCAAGTGGCTGCTAAAATGGGAGGCTTATCTTTAGGAGAAGCTGATGTTTTGCGACGTGCAATGAGTAAAAAGAATCGTACTAAAATTGATGCAATGCGAAATAAGTTTGTCAATGGAGCACTGGAAAATGGATACACTAAAGAAGTAGCTAATCGTGTTTATGATTATATAGAACGTTTTGCATCGTATGGATTTAATCGTTCTCATGCTGCAGCTTATAGCAAAATGGCATATGAACTAGCGTATTTAAAAACTCATTATCCAGCAGAATTTTTTGTTGCTTTGTTAAATTCTGTCTTAGGTAATACACCAAAAATTAAAATCTATATATCTGAAGCCAAACAGCATGGAGTAGTTGTCTGCTCTCCAAATATTAATGTAAGTCAAGGTAACTTTAGTTTAATTGATAAAAAAATTTTGTTTGGATTATTAGAAGTTAAAGGAATGCGGCGCGATTTTGTTCATAATATTGAACAAGAACGTCAGTTGCATGGCAGCTTTACTGATTTAGATAATTTTGTTCAACGTATTAATGAGCGCTTTTGTAAAGAAGATATTTTACAAAATTTAATTTATGTAGATGCCTTTCGTGATTTTAAATTAAATCAAGCGGAATTAATTGATTCTTTACCACGAGTTTTAGATGAATCAAGATTAGAAATTGATTTGTTGTCTTTAGATGACAAGTTAAAAACTAAAGTTAAACATTTACCCGATTTATCAATCAAAGAAAAATTAGCTCATGAATTAGATTTATTAGGAACTTATGTATCTAGTCATCCGGTTGACCAATATCAACAGTTACATCAATATTTAAATTTAACTTTAGTTGGTGATTTATCTATTAATCAACAAGTTAATTGTTTACTTTACATAACTAGAATCAAGGAAATTAGAACTAAACGTGGTCCTAAAATGGCTTTTGTTACTGCTAATGATTCTTCTGGTGAAATTTCTTTGGCTATTTTTCCTAATTTGTATCAAAAAGTACAAAATAATTTAGAATCTGGACAAATCGTAGTTGTGAATGGTGAAGTACAGTTTAGCCGACAAAAAGAAATTGTGGTTAACAAAATAAACTTAGCGCAAACAATTTTAAAACAAGTAAAGTTAACCACTAAAAAAGATCTAAAAAATGATGATAAATCCAGTGCAAGTAATTTAGGGATTTGGTATTTAAGATTAACTAAAGATAATTTTAATAAGAACAATACATTAGAAAGGTTAAAACAAGTATTACTCAATAATCATGGGAATCATCCAGTTGTCATTCATAATCAGTTAACTAATAAAACTAATCAATTGGATTCTAGTTATTTTTTAACTGCCAATAAGAGAACTTTAGTTCAGTTGCAGAATCTACTTGGAAACAATAATGTGGTTTATAAAAAATGATTGTGAATTTGTTTTAGTTAAAAAGGTTAACAAATGTAGTTAATTACTAGCATTAATGGCGTTATTGATACTGTATTTATGTTAAAATGTTATTAACATTAGTATTATTAAGGTAATTTTTATGAAAAAGACCAAAATTGTAAGTACTTTAGGACCAGCTAGTAGTGATATAGGAACAATAACTAAATTAATTGAAGCAGGAGCAGATGTTTTTCGCTTTAATTTTTCTCATGGCACGCATGAAGAACATTTACAAAGATTGAAAAATGTTCATTTGGCTGAAAAAAAGACGCATAAAACAGTAGGAATTATGTTAGACACGAAAGGCGCCGAGATTAGAACTACTGTTCAAAAAGATGGTAACGTACATTATCATATTGGTGACCAAGTTATTATCTCTATGGATGGCAGTTTAGCAACAACTAAAGATAAAATTGCTGTAACCTATCCAGGCTTATATGAAGATGTTCAAGTTGGAGGCCACATTTTATTTGATGACGGTTTACTTGATATGATTATTGATGAAAAAGACAATCAAAATCATGAACTTCGTGTAACTGTCCAAAATGATGGAACATTAGGTTCACAAAAGGGAGTTAATGCTCCAGGAGTTTCAATTAATTTACCAGGTATTACTGAAAAAGATACAGACGATATTAATTTTGGTTTAGATCATAAAATTGACTTTATTGCAGCTTCTTTCGTACGTAAAGCTCGAGATATTCTGGATATTCGCGAATTACTTAAGAGTAAACACCAAGAACATGTGTTAATTTTTCCGAAAATTGAATCTCAGGAAGGCATTGATAATTTTGATGAAATTATGAATGTTTCTGACGGTCTAATGATTGCTAGAGGTGATATGGGAGTAGAAATTCCTCCTGAAAATGTGCCTTTAATTCAAAAAGATTTTATTCGTCGTTGTAATCGTTTGGGTAAGCCCGTGATTACGGCAACTCAAATGTTAGATTCAATGCAGGAAAATCCACGGCCTACAAGAGCAGAAGCTTCTGATGTAGCAAATGCTGTGTTTGATGGGACTGATGCAACAATGTTGTCTGGAGAATCGGCTAATGGATTATATCCGGTTGAATCAGTCAAAACAATGTATCGAATTGATACTAAAGCTGAGAGTAATATTAAAGTTGATGGTAAAGTAGAACGTTATTGTAGTAATCCTAGTCCTACAGAAGCCATTGCTGATTCAGTAGTCAATATTGTTAATGATTTAGGAATCAAAGTAGTGGTTGTCGCAACTGCTACTGGTTATACTGCACGTATGTTAAGTAAGCATCGACCTAATGCAGATATTTTGGCAATAACTTTCAATGAAAAGGTTCAGCATAGTTTAACTTTAAATTGGGGTGTCCAACCAATTTTGCATGAAAGTTTACCAAATAATACGGATGATATTTTTTCATTAGCTAAGCAAAAAGCATTATCTGCTGGGTTAGTTAAATCTGGTGATTTAATTATAGTCACTGCTGGAGTTCCGTTAAATAAGGTTGGTGCTACGAATATTATTCGTTTAGTTCACATTTAATTGATAGCAGCTTATGTTATTACATAGGCTGCTTTTTATTAATTTTTAAGTATAATTAAACATTAGATTAATAAATATATTGAGGATTAAAATGCACGATTTATTAGGTAAAGTAATTGATACAAAAGTTATTGATCAAAATGATAATTATTACGTTGTGCAAGCTAATGGCTATTCTTTTTTATTTGATAAATCAGAAGCTGATCATCAGTTAGGAATTGGTGCACATATTCGTGGATTTGCATATCAAAATAATAATGGTAAATTTCAAGTAACTACTAATATTCCTAATGTTTTACGAGGAAGTTATGCTTGGGGAACTGTAGTTGGTAATGCACATAATGTTGGTATCTTTATTAATATAGGAATTAAGAATAAAGATTTTGTGTTATCAATTGATGAATTGCCTAATGAAAAACGATTATGGCCACAAAAAAATGATCAATTGCTAGTTAGTTTATGTATTGATAAAACCAATCGTTTATGGTGCCATTTAGCTAATGAAGATATTTTTCGTTCAATTAGTCGTAAGGCATCATCTGATATGCATAATCAAAATATTTCTGCAACAGTATATAAAACGAAACTATATGGTAGTTTAGTTTTAACTAATCAATATTATTTAGGATTTATTCATGCATCTGAACGTAATAAAGAACCACGTTTAGGAGAACAAGTCAATGGGCGAGTTATTGGTGTTCGTGATGATGGAACTTTAAATTTATCATTACGAAAGCGTGGATATGAATCAATTAATGATGATGCTATTCAAATTATGATGGCTTTGGATCATGCTGATGAATATACGTTAAATTTTAGTGATAAAAGTGATCCTAGTTTAATTAAAGCTTATTTTGGTATTAGTAAAGGACAATTTAAACGTGCTATTGGACGTTTATTAAAATTGAGATATATTGTTCAAGAAAATGGTCATATTCGATTAACAGGACAAGGACAACAAGCTGCTAATGAAAGAAAGATCCAATGATTATAACATTAGTCAGTGCTTACAAGATTCAGTAATTGAATATTTAAATTATTTAAAAGTAGAACGTGGTTTAACAGAAAACACACTGATTAGTTATCGTCAAGAATTAAAACAATTTAATTATTATTTAACTAAACATAAGATTATTAATTTTTATCAAGTTGATCGTTTTGTAATTATGGATTATTTAAAATCTATACAACATAGTGGTAAATCAGAAAATTCAATTATTCATAGTGTTTCAACTTTACGTAAATTTTTCTTATTTTTAAAACAAGAAAACATAATTCAAAACAATCCAATGTTGAAAATTGATACTCCTAAAAAAGCACAACATTTACCGCAAGTATTATCAATTGATGAAGTTGATCGTTTATTGGCAGTGCCAGATATTAAGACTGATTTAGGTATTCGAGATCGTGCTTTATTGGAAACAATGTATGCTACTGGTTTACGAGTTAGCGAATTGGTTAATTTAACAGGTGACAATTTACATTTAGATATGGGATTTATTCAAACCTTGGGTAAGGGAAACAAAGAAAGAATTATTCCTATTGGTGATGTTGCCATTGATTGGTTAAATATTTATTTAAAACAGGTCAGAAATAAATTAGTTAAAGATTCTAATGAGAAACATGTTTTTGTTAATGCTCATGGTCGTCAATTAACGAGGCAAGGAGTGTGGAAAAATTTAAAGCAACAAGTGAGAGCTGCTGGAATTAATAAAAATGTGACACCCCATACTTTACGCCATTCATTTGCTACACATTTATTAGAAAATGGTGCGGATTTACGTATCGTGCAAGAATTGCTGGGACATGCAGATGTTTCAACAACACAAATATACACGCATATTTCTAAAAAAAGATTACAAGATATTTATAATAAGGCTCATCCACGAGCATAAACGAGGTAACGATGTTAGTAGAATATAGAAATAATTATCAAAAGATTGCTTTGGGTTTATTATCTTATGTTCCTAAAATTGCAGATTATCAAGATATTCATAAAACATTAAATTGGTATTTATCTCAAAATGATCGCCGATTGTTTTTATGGAAAAACGAAGTTAATAATTTTACTGGTATTATAGGTATCCAGTTTATAGAAAATTATGTTTTATTAAGAATTATTGTAATGTCTGCACAAGAAAATCGTTTAATGGATAAAGTACGGGTATTAAATGCTTTACAAGATTTATTTCCTGATAAAAAAATATTAGGAACAATGGAAAATGTTGATTTAATTACTCAATGGGAACATATCATTAATAATGAGGAACATACAAATGAATGAACGTTTGCAAAAAGTTATGGCAGCTGCAGGAGTAGCTTCACGAAGAAAATCAGAAGATTTAATTGCTAGTGGACATGTCAAAGTTAATGGACAAGTAGTGACTCAATTAGGTATTAAAGTGACTGATGACGATGTAATTGAAGTTAATGGGCAAATTCTGAATGGCCGCCAAAAATTTGTCTATTATTTAATGTATAAACCACGTCAGGTTATTTGCAGTGTTAAAGATGACAAAGGACGAAAAACTGTTTTGGATTTAATGCCTAATGACATAACTGAAAGAATATATCCCGTTGGTAGATTAGATTATGATACTTCCGGTTTGTTATTGCTAACTAATGATGGAAAACTAGCTAATCAATTGATGCATCCAAAATATCGTGTTAATAAAACCTATATTGCTAAAGTTAATGGGATAGTTTCTAATTTTGAATTGAGTAAATTAAAGCAAGGTATTACTTATCAAAATATTAAATACGCTCCTGTAAAGTCCAAAATTATCAGTGTAGATCATCATAAAGATTCAACTATTGTGCAGTTAACGATTCATGAAGGGAAAAATCATGAAGTTAAAAATTTATTAGAGGCAATTAATCATCCTGTAAAAAAATTACGTCGTGAAACTTATGGCACTCTAAATTTACAAGGAATGACGTCAGGAGATGTACGTGAATTGAGTCATAATGAAGTTAGAAGACTTAAGGATTTAATTAACTAATAGACATTTAGTGTTTATTTAGATAAAATTATCTTAGTAATTAATGTTTTGTATCTTCAGGGCAAGGTGTAATTCCTGACCGGCGGTAAAGCCCGCGACTCTTGCGTATTGTGAGATTGATTTGGTGTAATTCCAAGGCCGACAGTATAGTCTGGTATAAAGAAGATTTGATGTTAAGTCAAATATTTGTAAAAAGTCTAAATTATCTAGAAGATACATAGATGATTTAGACTTTTTATTTTGAGAAGATACCTAATAATTAATTATTAATTTATTATTAGGAGTTTTATAAAATGAAAAAATCTAAATTACACGAACATGTAATTGTAGCCGTTTTAAGCGCTATTTCAATAGTATTAATGTTAATTGAATTTCCCATTTTACCAGGAGCTACTTTTTTAAAATTAGATTTTAGTTTAATTATTATGTTGTTAGGAACACTTATGTATGGTCTTAATAATGGAATATTGATCGTTGTCTTAACAATGATTTTACATTTAATATTAAAAGGCTTTGATCCATTTAACTTAGTTGGATGTTTAGTTGCATTTTTTGCTGATCTTTCAGTTATAATTCCAATGTATTTTTTGAGTAAAAAAAATAATAAGTTTAATTTTAAAAGTGTATTAATAGCTACTGTATCTTTAGTAGTTGTTATGCTATTACTAAATAAATTTATAACTTTTCCTTTATACATCAAAATTGGTGGATTACCTAAAAGCACTGATATTAATGCGTTATTATTAACAGCTGTATTACCTTTTAATGTATTAAAAGGAATAATTATTACCAGTCTATTTAATATAGTCTATATGAATTTAAAACCTTGGATGGAACATCATAAGAATTTATAATGACAATTTTAAATAAAGAGATATTATTAACACAATTTGATCATATACAATCAAGAAAAATTAAAGTAATTTATCATAATTTAATTGGTAGAAAAACTGTTTCAAATTTATTTTGGTCGTTAAGATATGGTTTATTGAGTTGGCGACATGTATTTCCTGGTTTAAGTAAACAAAAGTTTTATGAAAGTGTAAGTAGTCTTAAATCTAATTTTATTATGTTTGCTAATGAAGAAGTTTTAAGTAAAGATAATAATTTAAAGTTGAAACAGACAATTGATCAATTATTTCCGGAAAAGAATCGCCAAATTTGTCAGTATTGTAATATTAATGAATTAATAGAGTTGTTATTATTGACTATACAGGCTTTGTCGGAGAAATCTTATGGTGAAAGTAGTTATTTACCATTAAGTGCTAGTAATTATAATCGCCAATTAGTTCATTATTGGTATCAAAAAAACGATACTGCTTTTTTGATAAATTCCGTGAAAAACACGTTATTTGATTGGTTAAATTCAATTAGTGAACTTGATGCAACTGTTTTTACTAGTAAATTAGTTGGATATAATCATCCAGGATATGTAAACAATGTAATAGCAGATCAGTTAAATATTCCTATACAATATATAGATTTAATTCAATTAAATAATTGGTGTGGATTAATTAAATATATATGTACTAATGGCGGAATTTTAGCTACATTAATTAATATTCTTATGAAAAAAGATATTCTATCTAGTTCAACTAAAAAAAGTTTGATTTTGTTGAAAAAAGGGTATTCAATTAATACAATTTTGCAATTACAAAAAATTAAACTTAGCACATTTAATGAACACATTTTAGAATCTGCTATTTTATTACCATTTAAAAAATTTAATTATGATCAATTTATTAATTCTGATTTATTACATAATTTAATTAAAATTGAACCTAGTAATATTGATAAATGGGATTATAAATTGGCAAAGAAAGAATTAAAAATTAATTTTTTTATTTTTAGACTATCTCAAATTTATTTAACTAAACAAAAATATGAAAACTAAACGTGAGTTACGCTATCAACTTTTAAAGAAAATTTATGGATATTCTGATTTTCGTCCTGGACAAGAGGAAACAATTGCTCAATTACAAAATGGTCAAAATACTTTAGCAATTTTACCTACAGGAACTGGAAAGACATTAATTTATGTTTTAACAGCATATTTGCTAAAAAGAAGATGCTTAATTATTTCACCATTGTTATCGTTGATGCAGGATCAAGTTAGTAGATTAAATCAATTAGGTGAAACAAAAGCAGTAGCACTTAATTCTAGTGTTAAATTTAGTGATCGACAACAAATTTTGAAATATTTATCTAAGTATCGATTTATTTTTGCTTCTCCGGAAATTTTGATGAATGGGGATGTAATAAAAAAATTACAACAATGTTGTATTAATTTTTTAGTAATTGATGAGGCACATTGTATTTCTACTTGGGGGCCTGATTTTCGACCTGCTTATTTAAATTTAAATAAGGTACGAAAAAAATTGCATAATCCATTAACATTAGCATTAACTGCAACAGCTAATGAACAGGTTATTCATGACATACAAAAGCAATTGTTATTGGATGATCTGCAAGTTATTAAGTATTCGATCAATCGACCTAATATATTTTTAAATGTAGAAAAATTAAATAATCAAGCAGATAAAGCAAAACGTTTAGAACAATTAGTATGTCAAATTATAAAACCAGGAATTATTTATTTTTCTAGCAAAAAACAAGCTGATGAATGGGCATTTAGACTTACTGAATTAGGATTTTCAGCTGCTAGTTATCATGGCGATATTGATTTTAATAATCGACAAATTATTCAACAGTCTTTTATGCAAGGAAAAATTGATATTATTTGCGCAACTAGTGCTTTTGGTATGGGAATTGATAAAAATGATGTTCGTTTTGTAATTCATTATCATATGCCAAACAATTTTATTGATTATATTCAAGAAATCGGTCGAGCTGGACGTGATGGTAAGCAAGCCATTGCAACTGTATTGTTGACTGATGATGATTATAAAGTGCCGTTAAATTTATTAAAAAAGCAATTTCCTAGTGATGGTTTTATTGAGCGATTAAGTAAAGAACATTCATTGAAACCGCAATCAGATTTAGAAGAATTATTACAATATTATTTTGCAGAAAATTATTCTGTAGATGAAATAAAAAATATATTTAAGCAACGTTGGCAATCACAAAAACATGCTTTAGACGATTTTAATAACTTTTTATTTAGTAAAAATTGTTTACGCAATGGTTTATTAACCGAATTTCATGAACAAACAATTAAGCATAACGATTACTGTTGTGCTAACTTAACTGAATCAATTAATTTAAAAAAATTAGGTTTGATTAATTCAGAAGATAGTGAAAATAATTGTAAAGTTGTTGTGAATTCGTGGAAATCACAATTAGATAAATTATTTAATATAAATTAAAAAACAACTAAATTATATGATTTTATATGATAAAATAATGCTTGATATTATAAATTAGGGAGCGATTTAAATGCATCATGACGATGATGAACACCGTCAACCATGGGAAGAAACTTTTAGTGAAAATTCTAGTCGAAATATGTCTCGAATGGCACGTAAAAGACGTAAAAATGGAAATACTATTTTCACAAGCGTGTTAATTATAGTAATTTTAATTTTGGCTCTTCTACCAGTTGGATATTATATTTCTAATATGAGTAATTTTAATCATCCAACAGAAGAAGAAAGTAGTCAGACGAATGTTGCTTATAGTAATTCTGTTAAACATCATGAAAAGAAAAATAAATCAAAAGAAAATGCTCAAAATGATAATGAAACTGATAAACAAAATGAATCTTCAGCTTCTACAACTAGTAGCAGTCAAAATGCTAAATATGTAACTTTACAACAAAACCAAGGTTTATATGCAATTGCTAAAGAACATGGAATTAGTTTGCAGAAATTAATGGAATTAAATGGCTTTAATACGCCAACACCTAGTTTGCATCCTGGATATAAAATTAGAATAAAATAAATTTTGGAGAATATATGAAAAAATTACAAATTGCGATTGATGGTCCAGCTTCTGCTGGAAAAAGTACCGTCGCAAAATTGATTGCTAAAAAATATAATTATTTATATTTAGATACTGGTGCTATGTATCGAGTGATAACATTAATGGCTCTAAGAAATAATCTAGATTTAAATAATGAACGAATTATTATGGATAAAATTGTTGATCATACAGATATTAGTTTTAAAGTTGGAGAAGATGATCAACTAGTTTTTGCCAATAATGAAGATGTAACTTTGGCTATTCGTCAAGAAAACGTAACAAATAATGTGTCTACAATTGCTGCACTGTCTTCTGTAAGAAGTGCTTTAACTGAAAAAATGCAATTGATGGCTAAAAATGGTGGTATTGTAATGGACGGACGTGATATTGGAACTACCGTTTTACCATATGCAGATGTTAAAATATTCTTAGTAGCTAGTGTTAAAGAACGTGCTTTACGAAGATTTAAGGAAAATCAACAAAAGGGTATTGATGTAAGTTTAGAGACTTTAGAACAAGAAATTGAAACTCGTGATTATAAAGATTCTCATCGAAAAGTATCTCCATTAACGCAAGCTGAAGATGCGCAGTTAATTGATACAACTTCTATGACATTGGAAGAAGTAGTTAATAAAATTTCTGCCATTATTGATCAAATTAACAATAAATAAGGATAAATATAATTATGGAAAATAATGATAATAATAAAGAGTTATTAAATGCTCTGAACAGTGAAGAAGCATTACATATTGGTCAAGAAGTAAGTGGAGAAATATTATCTATTGATGACGATCAAGCTGTTTTAGGTATTGATAATACAGGAGTTGAAGGAGTAATCCCCAAACGTGAATTAAGTATTAATAATGATACAAATATTCATGATTTAATTAGTATTGGTGATAAAATTTCTGCGATCATTATTCGAAGTGGAAATGCTGATAAAGATAATCAATACAATTATGTATTGTCTAAACGTCGTTTAGATGCACGTAAATTATGGGATTCAATCGAAACTAAAGCATCTAATGAAGAAATCGTTCAGGTTAAAGTTACACAAGCACAAAAGTCTGGAGTTGTAGTAGATGTCGATGGCTTGCGTGGTTTTATTCCAGGATCGATGTTAGAGACTTATTTTGTTAATGATTTTCAAAATTATGTTGGAAAAACTTTAGCATGTAAAATTGTAGAAATTGAACCTAGTGATAATCGATTAATTTTATCTAGTAAAGTTGTTAAACAAGAACAACAACATCAAAAGGCGAAAGAAGTAATTAGTAAATTACTTCCTGGAGATGTTGTTACTGGTAAAGTTGTTCGAATGACTAATTTTGGTGCTTTTGTAGAGATTGATGGGGTTGATGGATTAATACATTTGTCTGAAATTAGTTATGATCATATAGATAAACCATCTGATGTTTTAGAAGTTAATCAAGAGGTTACAGTTAAAGTAATTAATAGTGATCCTGATAACGAGCGTTTAGGTTTATCTATTAAGCAAGCTCAACCCAGTCCTTGGGAACAAGTAAAAGAACAAATAAAGATTGGTTCTATATTACATGGAAAAGTAAGTCAAATTACTGATTTTGGTGCTTTTGTAGAAGTATTACCTGGTATTGAAGGATTAGTACATATTTCTCAAATTTCACATAAACATATTGCTATGCCAAGCGATGTTTTGAAAATTGGTCAAGATGTTAATGTGAAAGTCATTAGTTTAGATATTGATAAACAACGTTTAGGTTTATCTATAAAAGCTTTGGATGATAATCATAATGAAAATAATTATGCTGAAAAAGAAGACATTCAAAAGTATCTGAATAATGATTCAACTGGTTTTAGTATTGGTGATTTAACCAATTTAGAATAATCTGAATTCCTCTAATATAGGGGAATTTTTTCATTTTATTTATAATGTTTAAGAGGTAATTATTAAATGAATAAGCCTACTGTTGCTATTGTTGGTCGTCCCAACGTTGGTAAATCAACAGTTTTTAATCGTTTAGTTGGTGAGAGATTATCCATTGTGGATGACATGTCTGGTGTTACTAGAGATAGAATTTATGCAGGTGCTGAATGGTTAGGTCACCAATTTAATTTAATTGATACTGGTGGAATTGATTTAAGTGATCAACCATTTAGTGTTCAAATAACAGAACAAGCTGAAATTGCTATTGATGAAGCAGATGTTATTATTTTTTTAACTAGTTTAAGTGAAGGATTAACTAGTGAAGATGAACAAGTAGCTAAATTACTTTATAAAACTGACAAGCCTGTGTTATTAGCGGTAAATAAAGTTGACAATTTAGAACAACGCCAAGAAATTTATGATTTTTATGCTTTAGGTTTAGGGGAACCACATCCTATTTCTGGTGTTCATGGAACAGGTTTTGGTGATTTACTTGATGCGGTAGTTGATAAATTTCCTAAGAATCTACCTGCAGAAGATGAAAATTTAATTAAATTTAGTTTAATTGGTCGTCCCAATGTTGGTAAGTCTTCATTAGTTAATGCCATTTTAGGTGAAGAACGTGTAATCGTTTCTAATATTTCTGGGACTACAAGAGATTCTATTAACACAAAGTTTGTTGATGGTGAAGATAAGTTTTTAATGGTAGATACTGCCGGATTAAAGAAACGTGGTAAATTTTATGAAAATACGGATCACTATGCTAATTTACGTGCAATGAGTGCAATTGATAAAAGTGATGTAGTTTTAGTTGTTTTAAATGCTGAAGAAGGAATCCGGGAACAGGATAAACATATTGCTGGATATGCACATGATGCCGGTAAGGGAGTAATTATATTAGTTAATAAATGGGACACAATTAAAAAGGATAATTATACCTTACAGAATTTTGAAGAACTAGTACGCAATGAATTTGAATTTTTAAATTATGCACCAATTTTATTTGTGTCAGCCAAAACACACCAAAGATTAACAAAAATTCCTGCATTAGTTAAACAAGTTTATAGTAATCGTAATCGCAGAATTAAGTCTTCAATCTTAAATGAAGTTATTAATGATGCTATTGCAGTTACACCTGCTCCAACTAAAAACGGAAAGCGGTTAAGAATTTATTATATTACACAAGTACGTACTGCTCCGCCAACATTTGTTCTTTTTGTAAATGATCCGGAATTATTACATTTTTCTTATGAAAGATTTTTAAATCGCAAAATTAGACAAGCTTTTGATTTTACTGGTACACCAATTAAAATTATTGCTAGAGCTAGAAAATAACATTTAAATTAAAAAAGTTGATTTATCGTTGCTATTACGGAATTCGTATGGTACATTAGTCACTGAAATGATTAATATATTATTTCAGTGTTATAAAGCAGTACCTATGTACTGTTAATTTTGGAGGTAAGATTTATGGCA
The DNA here is from genome assembly GCA_017694665.1 of Candidatus Gallilactobacillus intestinavium. Taxonomy (GTDB): domain Bacteria; phylum Bacillota; class Bacilli; order Lactobacillales; family Lactobacillaceae; genus Gallilactobacillus; species Gallilactobacillus intestinavium. Next base: position 4,924 of record JADIMP010000089.1, on the reverse strand, counting down.
AACAAAACTGAATTAGTAAACAGTGTTGCTTCAGCAGCTAACTTAACTAAAAAAGATGCTGCAGCTGCTGTTGATGCAGTATTTGCTTCAATTCAAGAAAACTTATCAAAGGGTGAAAAAGTACAATTAATTGGTTTTGGTACTTTTGAAGTACGTTCACGTGCTGCTCGTAAGGGTCGTAACCCACAAACTGGAAAAGAAATTCAAATTCCAGCAAGTAAAGTACCTGCATTCAAAGCTGGTAAAGCATTAAAAGACGCTGTTAAATAATTATTTGTATGAAAAAGCGGCTTGAATTATTTCAAGCCGCTTTTTATTTGCGCTAAAATAAAATATATTAATTAATTATTAGGGGATTATTTATGGCAACAACTTATGCCACACAAATGTTATCTGCACTAGAAAATGGAAAAATTGAAGAATCTAATCGATTGTTTACATTATCAATTCAACATGATAGTAATGAAGTACTTTATGCTTTAGCTGAAGAGTTATATGGATTAGGGTTTAACGATAAAACTAAAAGAATATATGAAAAAATATTAAAGAGTGACCCAAATAATGATCAAGTTAAAGTGGATTTAGCTAATTTAGCTATCGATGAAGATGATTTTAATGAAGCAATAACATACTTAGATCAAGTTAGTGAAAAATCTGATGTTTATTTACAGAGTTTATTAGTTAGTGCTGATTTATATGAATCTGAACAGTTATATGAAGTTAGTGAACAAAAGTTATTAAAAGCATACAAACTGGCACCTAATGAAGATATTATTGTTTTCGCTTTAGCTGAGCTATATTATACAATTGCAAATTATCGTAAAGCTGTTTCATATTATCTAATTTTAATAAAAAAAGGAATTGATAAATTTTCTAATGTAAATTTATTATCTAGAATTGGTATTTCTTATGCTAATTTTGGTCATTTAGAGCAAGCTTTAGGTTATTTAGAACAAATTAATGAACACGATCAAACTGCTGAAGTGCTTTTTCAGTTAGGATTTATTAACTATCAATTGAAAGATTTTTCCAAAGCTAATCACTATTTTAATGAATTATATAAATTAGATAATAGTTTTTCTTCTATGTATAGTTATTGGATTAAAAGTTTGATGCAAGATAATGACCTTAATAGAGCTTATCAACTTCTACAAGAAGCGTTGAGTATTGACGAATACAATGATAATTTATATTTAATTGCTACAGAAGTTACTCAGCGATTAAATAAATTGAGTGAAACAGAAAAATATTTCAAAAAAGGTTTATCAATTTTTCCCGATAATTTAAATTTATTGTTTAACTATAGTAATTTTTTGAAGCATAATCATAAATATCAAGACGTAATTGATTTATTAAATCATTATGTTGAAGATAATCAAATTATTGATCCGCAAATTTATTGGGATTTAGCTAATGCTTATCAGAATTTAGAAGAGCTAGATAAAGCTAATGAAAATTATCAAAATGCTGAAGCTGGATTAGAAGATAATATAGATTTCTTGAAAGATGAATTTTATTTTTATCGTTATAAGGGAGATAAAAATAAGACAATTGAAATTGGTGATAAATATTTAAAATTGAATCCAAATGATGAAGAAATTTCTATGATATTAAATGATAATATGTCATAAATAAGAGGTTTATAAGATATGAAAATTGAAACATTACCAAAAGAATTTGAAGACGCTCGTAATGTTTTAGAAACAATTGAATCAGCTGGATATCAAGCTTATTTTGTTGGTGGATGCGTTAGAGATTTATTATTAAAACGTAATTTACATGATATTGATATTGCTACTAGTGCTTATCCAGAAGAAATTAAAAAAATTTTTCCTAAAACTGTTGATACCGGAATAAAGCATGGGACCGTTACTGTTTTACAAGATAAAAATAGTTATGAAATAACAACTTTTAGAACTGAATCAGGTTATCAAGATTATCGTCGCCCTGATAAAGTAACTTTTGTTAGACAATTGTCAGATGACTTAAAACGTCGAGATTTTACTATTAATGCACTTGCTTTGGATATTCATGGACAAATTATCGATTTATTTAATGGAATCAATGATTTAAATCAACATGTTATTAGGGCAGTAGGAAATCCTAATGAGCGATTTAATGAAGATGCTTTGCGAATGATGCGAGCAGTTAGATTTAGTAGTCAACTTGGATTTGATATAGAAAATGAGACGTTTTTAGCTATAAAAAACTATGCATATTTACTAAATAAAATTTCAATTGAAAGAATTCGAGATGAATTTTTAAAATTGATGCAAGGACGATATGCACAAAAAGGATTAACTCAAATGATTCAAACTGAATTGGCGCGTTATTGTCCAGGATTTGATGGTCATTTAATTGATATGTCAACAATTGCTAGTTTAATTAAAAATAAAAAAATGAATGAAATAGAAATTTGGACAATGGTGGCGTATCATTTTGGATTTTCTGAACAAGACACCAATCATTTTTTACGTGAATGGAAAGTTTCTAATAAAGAAATTAAATTAACAGAATGTGCATTAAAAGTTGTATATGCTCAACAAAATTATCAAATTACAGGTGATTTATTATTAAATTTGAATAAAGAATCTATAATTGCTGGTGTACATGTGGCTCAGATTAGTGGATTTCATTATTGGTCATTAGATAAATGGTTATTAAATTATAATGATTTACCAATTCATAATAAAAATGAACTAGACATTACGGGTACTGATATAATCCAAAAATTGAATATTGAACCTGGTCCCAAAATTGGAAAAATATTAGATAAAACAGTTGGAGCAGTAATCAATAAAAAAGTTAAAAATAATTTTGATTTATTATTATCTTATATAAAAGAACATATTTTGAATGATTTAGTAGATTAATGAAAACTTTAAAAGCAAAACAATTAACTAGAATATATGGTGAAAAAGAGCTATTTAAAAATATTTCTTTTTTGATTAATGAACACGATCACATCGCATTGATTGGGACTAATGGTACTGGCAAGACATCCTTATTTAATGTGATTGCTGGTGAAGTTTCTCCTGATAGTGGTAGTTTTGAGAAACCTAATGATTATCGTATTGGATATTTAAAGCAGGATCCTAAATTTGACGAAAACTCTACAATTTTAGAAGCTATTTTAAATAGTGATGAAAAAATATTTCAAACAATAAAAAGATATGAAACTCTTTTGCAAGAGTATAGTGATAAACCAAATAATAAAGAAATATTTGAACGATATTTAAATGTTCAAAATCAAATGGATCAACAAAATGCTTGGAATATTGAAAGTAGAGTAAAAAGTATTTTAAATAAATTGAAAATTACTAATTTAACTCAAAAAATTAGTGAATTATCTGGTGGACAACGTAAACGTGTGGGCTTAGCCCAGGTACTTATTCAAGATTTTGATCTTTTATTATTAGATGAACCTACTAATCATTTAGATTTTGATTCAATTAAATGGTTAGAAGAATATTTAAATGATTATCAAGGTGCGTTATTGGTTATTACACACGACCGTTATTTTTTAGATGCAATAACTACTCATATTTTTGAATTATCCTTTGGAAAACTTTATCAATATAAAGGAAATTATGAATCTTTTTTAACACAAAAAAGTAAACGAGAACAAAAAGAAGTTGAAACTGATCAAAAAAATTTGAAATTATATAAAAAAGAATTGGATTGGATTAAAAGATCACCAAAGGCTCGTAGTGTTAAACAGCAAGCACGTGTTAATCGTTTTCATGAATTAGAACAAAATTTAAACCAAGCTAAACATGAAGAAAATATAGAAATAAATTTATCCCAGCAACGACTTGGTAAAAAAGTATTAGAAATTAAAAATGGATATTTAAATTTTGACAAAACAAAAATTTTAGATAATTTTAATTTATTAGTACAAGCTAATGATCGAATTGGAATTACTGGAATAAATGGTAGTGGAAAATCAACTTTATTGAATGTTTTGGCTAATAAGCAACCACTATCTAATGGCCAATTAATTGTCGGTGAAACTGTTAAGCTAGCATATTATACGCAAAAAACTGAACCTATTCCTGATGATAAACGCGTAATAAATTATTTAAATGAAGTTGGAACTCATATTACAGATAAGTTTGGTAATGTAGTAAGCACTACAACTTTATTAGAACAATTTTTGTTTCCAAAATTTATGCATGGAACTTTAATTAGAAAATTATCTGGTGGAGAAAAAAGACGTTTATACTTAGTTAAATTATTAATGAAACAACCTAATGTTTTGTTGTTAGATGAACCAACTAATGATTTAGATATAAATACTTTAACTGTATTACAAGATTATTTAAATAATTTTGTTGGAACAGTAATTACTGTTTCACATGATCGTTATTTTTTAGATCACGTAGCAGATAAATTATTAATTTTTAACGGTGATGCGCAGATAGAATCTTATAGTGGTCGTTTAACAAATTATTTAAATAAAATAGAATCAAAATCTAAAAATAATAATTTTTCAGTTAATTTAAAATCTAAATCCCAAAAAATAACAAAGAATCAAAAAAGAAAATTAACCTATGCAGAAAAAATTGAATGGGATAAAATTGAAGATAAAATTAATTATTTAGAAGATGAAAAACAAAAAATTATTCATCAAATGAATCAAGAAAATGATTATTTAAAATTAGGTGAATTGCAAAATCAACTAGATAAATTAAATGATGATTTAGATAAAGTTACAAAACGTTGGGATTATTTAAGTCAATTTGTTGAAGAATGAGGAGTATTCTATGTTAGAAGATAGTTATTTGAATTTGGAACGTTATGTTTATGAAAATGGGGTAATTAAAGATGATCGTACTGGAACAGGTACGAAATCTATTTTTGGTTATCAAATGCGATTTAATTTAGCTGAAGGTTTTCCACTATTAACTACTAAAAAAATACC
>JADIMP010000088.1 GCA_017694665.1 Candidatus Gallilactobacillus intestinavium | reverse complement strand
ATTCAGTACCGGGTAACAGCGGATGGGGCAGTCCATGTAACGGCAACGTACCACGGTGTTCCGGGACTGCCGAGTATTCCGGCATATGGGATGGACCTCAAGATGCACGCCCGCTACCACAACTACCGGTTCTACGGTTTAGGACCGGATGAAAACTACGTTGACCGGGACAACGGGGTTAAGTTAGGAATCTACTCCGGAACGGCCCGGCAAAACCTTGCACCGTACCTTGTTCCGCAAGAAACTGGGAATCACCGGGGTACCCGGTGGCTAGAGGTGACGGACGATCAGGGGATTGGCCTTCGGATTACAAATGAAGGCACTGCCCTAGAAAGCGCCGTTCTTCCGTACAGTGAATACGAATTAGAAAACGCCCTTCATCAGGAAGAACTGGGAACCCCGCACTTCACGTGGGTGCGGTTACTTGCAGCACAGATGGGTGTCGGGGGTGACGACTCGTGGGGTGCACCGGTGCATGATAAGTTCTTATTGCCGGCGGATAAGGAATATGTGGTGAAGTTTAGTTTACGGGGAATAGAAAATATTTAAGCGGGGTTTTTATGATGGTTAAAAAGATAAGACAGGCTATATACCTTTTAGCGTTTATTATAGGCGGGCTTATTTTCTACAACGCATGTTTATTTCCGGGACAGGTTTACGGGGATAATCGCAGTTTACCAAACATCTTATTGATTATTGTATCTGCATTGATATTATTTCCCTTCTTGATGCGGATAATACGGATATCGAATGTGAAGTATTGGAAGCTCATTTATGCTATTGTGATTGTTTTTCAAGTTTGTTTCCAATTATACCTGTCTGTAAAAATGATTGGTGTCCTTGGAACGGATGATATTCACGTTAGATTGCAAATAGCGCGCTTAATTCACCATGACTTTAACTGGATGCCGTATTTCTCGTGGGCACCTAATAATGTCGGAACAGTTATCTTTGCTTCTGCCGTTATTAAGTTGATAATGATTTTTAAAGTACCTATCGGAATAGCGATCAATGTGTTTAATCTATTATGTATGGACATAGCGCTACTGGTAGGTTGGTTGCTCTTTGGCCGAATGGGAAATAAGCGTGCCCAGAACATATATTTTATATTAGTCAATCTTTTTAGCCCGCTCATATTGATGGCATTTATCATGTATGCTGATGTACCCGCTACGATGTTTTGCATGTTGGGAGTATATGCGTTTATTTCCTACCGCCAGGATAAGTCAAAATCAAGATATATCTGGTTAGTTTTATCCGCTATTTCGATATCTTGGGCTGCATTTACCAAGGAAAATGCGATTATTTTATTAATTGCGGCAGTGTTGGCAATTATTCTTACAACGGATATTAAGAAATTATTTATTGACGTTTTGATTTTGATAAGCATATTTGGAATAACGTCAGGCACGCAGTCGTTATTAAAAAAAGCAGATAATTTTCATGTGATTTCATCACAGAATTTTCCGTACACTTATTGGATTGCTTTAGGGTTAAACCCCGGAACGAATGGAACATGGAAGCCTAATTCTGCAAGCGTTCCGGACCCTTATTCGGATACTGCTCGTTTTAAAATAAAGACTGCGAAGGATGCTCATGACAAGTTCTTGATCAAAAAGGAATTGCGTGAAATGGGGATTAAAGGGACGTTAACCCTGTACTCAAAGAAAATAAATGAACAGTACTCAATGGGGACCAATGGTGTAGAAACTAAAATTTTTAATACGCGGAATAGTTATTCAAAAGTATACGAGTACCTATACGGGAATAAAAGGTCATTTTTATTTATGGTTGACCAAGTATTGTGGCTAACTATTTTAGTCGGTTTTTTGATAGAATGCTTCTCGCTGATTAAAAGTGGAAAATCTCTCCCAATGATACTGGGACTATTTGTGGTTGGAATATTCTGCTTTCATGTGACTATGTGGGAAGTCCAGCAAAGGTACGGTTTCATTGCTTTATTGCCGTTAATCATTTTAAGTTGTTTGGGTCTTACAAGGGTAAGCGGTTGTTCTGCGGATATAAAAAAGATTGCGTCAAAGTTAAATACTCCAGTAGCTTTGATGCTCGGAATTGGCTTATTATTAGGGGTAGTAAATTCATTACCGTTAACCTACAGAGTGCCAAGTTCGGAGGTTGTTTACGGGCATGATTTTCCGACTACTTCGTATATTTTGAAACCGGGGCAAACCCTGAAGGAGAAAAGTAAAATTAATACGTCATTCAATGACATCACGTTAGATTTGCCAGCAAATAATTATTTAAAGGCCGCGATCAGTCAAGACGGTAAAAAATGGCATCAATTGAAAATTGGTAAAAATAACAAGGAAAAGTATTCGGCAGGAACGTATATTATAAAAGTTACGAATACAGGAGATAAGGGTATTAATATTGGTATTCTAAAAAGTAAACCGCTAACTGTATTAGGTGAATCTATAAATAAAAGGTCAAATAAGTTTTTGTGTTATAGCATGTTACTCGATAAGAGAGTGCGACCAGTATCTGCTATAACGTTGTTAGTTTGGGGAGTTATAATGTTAGTGATTCTATGCAATAATTATCTCTATATTCTTAAGTGTTGGCGGCTATGAAAAATGCTGATTTTCGCGTATTGAAATAGAGGATGCTTTTAGGGAGTGTGAGTCTATAGTAAATATGAATTAAAAATATCTCCTACGGATAGAATGTAAGAATGTATATGGATAAGTTTATTTCCTGTTGTTGACGTTAAGAGAGTATAAAAGGGTAATTATAGTATTTTATAAATAGGGGAGAAATTAATGTATAAACTTTCTAACACAGCCTATTATTTAGAAACAAGAGCATGTCTTGAAGAGGTTGAATCATGTTTGTTAAATGGAAATATACGTGCTGCAACGAATATGCTGTTCTCTACTGTGATTGTTGATATCGTTGAAAAGTTAAATGATTTGCCCGGCGGCCAAGGGGTCAAAATATTAGATAATAAAAAAATCAATTCTAAAGGTGAAAGCGGTAAATTTCAACCGGGATATGAGAAAATATTATTGATTTGACTAAAAGTGAAACGAAATTATTGGAAGATAGCGAGCTATATGGAACGATAGAGTATTTACAACGTCTTAGAAATGAATGTTCTCATCCATATGTAAGTAATGCCAGAGTGAAAATAACCATTCCTAATAAAGAAATTATTTGTGGTATTTTACATGACTTAAATGAAAGGCTATTTTCTAAACCGGCTGAAATCTTTGGAAAATTTACAGATACATTTACTGATTTTCTAGAGCAATTAAACCA
>JADIMP010000087.1 GCA_017694665.1 Candidatus Gallilactobacillus intestinavium | reverse complement strand
AGCACAATTCAGAAACAACGCGAACTCGTTCGACTTGCATGTATTAGGCACGCCGCCAGCGTTCATCCTGAGCCAGGATCAAACTCTCAAATTAATGATTGTTTATGCACTTGGCATTTTTTGAATTGACTACTTTGCTTCGCAAAGCTTTTTATTGCACATGTTTGTTTGAACGTTATTCAGTTTTCAAGGATCTACATGTCAAACGACAACAATTTAATATTATATTCACTTAAATTAACTAAGTCAACTAATTTTTCCAATATTTATAAGCGTCATTTATATTATATCTACTTTGTTTACTACCAGACCAAAATAAAAATTAAATATTTATTATATGTAAGCATTTATAAGTCTCTTAGCCGTTTTTAGGTTAATAAACTTATAGCCACTGATAAATATGATTAATCAGTCCGCTATCAAACATAACGTAAAGGCCAATCACCACATAACAAATTTTCATTAATTGATCCCCATGCTTTTCCATAATGTTTGAAATAGTCTGAATACGCCTAATAGCATTAATTAATATGGTAACTCCCAGCGTTAATCCTCCAACAATAAATAACGTTTCAAATAAATCAGTAATATTCTTCCCCGTTAGTATCGGTAGAAAAATTGCTAAATTGCATCCTAAACAAGTCGATAAATAGGTTATTACAACTCCCAACAATCCCTTTCTACCGTTACTCACATACTCTTCATCTTCATCATGAATTGCCATCCAGATTGGAACAAACCCCAATATTCCTAAACTCCATTCCGGAAATAAACGTGTTAAAGCAAACCCGATTGAATAACTAATCAACAAAATAAAAATTACTGCTGAAAAATACCCCCATAATACTTCATTAAATTTATACTTATTTAACAAGAATAGCAGCATAAAGAAAAAATCCAAATTAACTGCCAAAAACGAAACAATGACTACTCCGATATTCATTCCGATATATACCTTTCCGCCTTAGGTAATTTAACACAAGACATACTTAATCTGCTAGCAATACCACTTAATGTGTCCAGTTTTACCGCGCACGTCCCCCAACCAAGATTATTTTTACACCTAGAATTTTTGAATTGATCACTTTATTTCGACAAAGCTTTTTTATTGCACATGTTTGCTTAAACGTTATTCAGTTTTCAAGAATTTATATGTCAAACAAGACAACAGTTTAATGTTATATTCATTTAAATTAACTAAGTCAACTAATTTTTCCAATATTTATAAGCATCATTAATATTATATCTGCTTTGTTTACTACCAGACCAAAATGGAACCTTTACAACTCCTAGAACCTTACTTTTTTTAACAAATCCCCAATATCTACTATCATTAGAAACAGAACGATGATCTCCTAATACAAAATAATGCCCTGCAGGAACTCTAACCGATCCAGACCAGTCATGTTCATGACTAAGCTTAACTAAATCCCAATTACCAGTTCCTTTATTTCTTTGAAAATTATCTATATAATCCTGATTAATTTTATGTCCATTAACATATATGATCCCGTTTTTACTAGAAACTGTGTCCCCAGGCATTCCGATAACTCGTTTTACATAATCAATATGTGTAGTAGCATTGGGATCTTCTCCATAAGCATCAAAGATTATAACTGAATTATGATGTATTTTAGATTTTTTACACAAGAAAACACGTTCATTATTTTGTAAATTAGGCTCCATAGAGGGCCCATCAACTTTAGCTAATTCAAAAAAATTTAATATTACTAATGCTATTCCTACTCCTAAAACAATAGGAAAAATCCAACTAAAAATTTTTTTAATTGTTTGCATTTGAATCATCTTCTTTCAACAAATCATTGATTAATTTTTGCCACTTACTCCATATACTATTTGACGAAAACTTTTCAATTGTAGAAAAACAGTTATTTTTTAAAGAAAGTAATTTTTTTTCATCATTAAATAAAGAATTAGTGACTGATACTAACTCATCTTGATTGTTTAATTTTACTAAGTATCCATTAACACCATTTTGAATCATTTCATTAGGACCATATAAAGAATCATAAGCAATAACAGGGATTCCTCTTTCTAAAGCTTCTAATATAGATAAGGGTTGTGCATCACTTATCGATGTATACCAAAATAAATCTTTATCCTTATAGATTTCATCTTTATTTAGAGTATACCCTTTAAAGGTGATACTTTTAGATAATCCCAATTCAACGGCTTTGTTTTCTAAATTTTTCTTTTGACTACCATAACCATAAATAGTTAAAGTAACAGGCTGTAATTTATACAAATTAGCAAAAGCCTCTAACATATTATCCAGTTGTTTATCACTTTCTAAATGACCAGAATAAACAATATTTTTAATGCTTATTTTATTATTGAAATTGACATTTGCTTTTTTTCTAAACGAAATAGCTGCAGAAATACTATATATGGGAACTGTTATTTTATTTCCAAACCATTCCTGCAAATCTTGTTTTTGATTTTCTGTATCTGTTAAAATCGCAGAAAATTTATTTACATATTGATGTAAACCATAATAATAAATATTGTTTAAATTAGAAAAACGTTGATCTGTAGGATCTAATGCATGTTGTGTTGGAATTGCTAAAATTTTTTTAGCTTTTGTCTGCATGAGAGCAATTGCTTTATCAGTAACTACCGGCCGATCTGCAATAAAAATGTTTTTACCTTCATAATCTTCGTTTAACTGATCCAAAAAAAAGGACATAAAATTATCAATACTATTAAATAAATAACTTTTATTTTTATATCCAAATAACTGACATTGAATTGCATAATTTTCGTTTCGATCATTATAAAAATAGTTTTCTTCTAACATCTTGTCGCCATTTTTATAAAAATAAAATTCAACATTTATATTGCCTAATGCATCATAATTTTGTTCTCTAACTTTATATCCTTCCAAATCGTAATCTATTTTTTTTACAACTTTTCCAAAAGAATCAAAATAGACAATATAATATAATTGATTATCAATAAAATAAATACAAGCTATTAAATTACCATGGTTAAAAACTTTCCAGAATTGAGAATCATATTTAATTTCATAAGTATCTGGTAACTGCAAATCAACAATTTTTTTGTCCATATACTTTATAAATTTAGGTCCGTTTTCTGGTCGCTTAAAATTACGAAAATAATTATATAAATTAATAACATCTTCAGATTCAAATCCTAACCTTTGTATATTGTGTTCTAATAAAGGATCAAAATCACGTGTTACTATCTTTGCTGGTTGCTTTTTTTCTTTAAATAACCGCAAACGTTTTAATTGAGTATGTTCAATTCCAGAATTCATTGCTAATAAGTATTCATTAACAAAAAATATCATACAAAAACTCCTAGTTAAATTGTTTAAACATATTATCCCAAGATTTCCAAACAACATCTGCTGAAAATTCTTTACTTATTTTATAAGAATTTTTACTATATTTTTTTAATAAACGATCGTTTTCTAATAAATAAGCAGCTTCATTAGCCATTTTTTTGATATTCCCTGGTTTAATTAACAACCCATTTTCATAATTTTTTATAAAACATCTTGGACCATAATTTATATCATATGAAATTTGTGGGACACCATGTTCCAATCCTTCAAGTAATACTAATGAAAAACCTTCTGTATAACTAGTTAATATTTCTAATTGAGCTTTATTATAAATATCATCTAATTTAGGTAAGTATTCATAAAAATGAACTTTATTTTCTAAATGGTTTTCAGAAACCATCTTTTGCAAATAAAATAAAGAATCATCATTAACATAACCATAAAAAGATAAATGAGCATTAGGTACTCTTTTATTAATCTCGATAAATACTTTAATCGCGTCTCTTTGATTTTTTTCTAAAGAAAAACGACCAATATATATAATTTCAGCCTTTTTCCGTTCATCCCAAGATACTTGTTTTTTATTATTTCTAGTATAACCAGCAGGAATTACAATAATTGGTTTTTGTTCTCCAACAATTTTTTGCAAATCTTTTTTTTGTTGCTTAGTAGAAACAATAATGCCATCCCAAATTGATAAATTTTTTAATGCCATAAAATAATTAGAATTTATTTCTTTATTGTTATCATTTAAATAATTTATATGATTGCTGTGAATTCTTAAAAACTTATAAGACTTCATTTGTATATTTAAGCATACACTTGTAAACTTAGACGGACGATCAAAAATAAAATAATTCAATTTATTATTACGTTCTTGTTCTGCTTTATTAATTTCAATTAAAAAGAATTGAATCATTTCCTCTTCATTTATAAAAGTTAAATTTTTATTCTTATAATTAATCCATTGAAATAAACTCGGAACAATTTCATTTAATTCATTTACAGAATAATGAATTTGGCAAACAACTTTTCCATTAGGATCAATTATATTTTCTAAACTTTTATTTCCACTAAGATCATAAAAACGCTCTAATTCTTTATATCCTAAACTATTCCAAACTTCTTCCTTATAAAGATCACCATTTTGGTTAAAAAAAGAAACTGTATTTATTTGACGATAATTATTTTCCCAAAATGTTACTTGTACCACTTTATGATTATTAAAAGCATAATCATATCCAGTATTCGTCTTTTGGACATCCCAAGTATTAGGAAAATGTAAATTATCAATATTTGTTGTTCTTTTTAAGAAAGAATCGTTCTGTTCTAAAAAATCATATAAATTAATTGACTGGTCTTCTACTAATTCATTTTGTTCTAAGGTACTATGCAAATCAGGTAAGTAATCCGTAGTTACTATTTTTGCTTTAATGTTATGTTCATCTAGCAACTTTATTTGTTCTACTTGTGAAACTTCAATACCCGACATTTTATAATTTAATGCTGTATTAACAAAAAATATCATTTAATTAACCTTCACAATATTAAAATATTTTTTGCCACCAATGCTTATGTTCTAATTGTTGCGTTTTATTCTCTTCTATCTTTTTAATCTTATTTTCAGCCATTAACTGTAATCGTTGTGATTGATCAAGTAATTTTTGTAATTCAGAAATTTGTTTATCTTTAGCTGCCAATTGTTTCTTCATAGTATCTAAAACATCAACAGACAAATCCGCTTTTTCTTCAACTTCTTTATTCTTTTTGTTATTGTTTCTTCTAGTACTAGTTTCACGAATCTTTTTCTGACCTTCGTCGTTAATATATATTGTTTTACCATTTATTCTTGTATATTTTTCTCTAAACTCATCTGTCATTTTTTTTCTTATAGCAGTTTTACTAACTCCTAATTCATCAGCTAAATCTTTTATTGTCTTTTCCATAAAATACACCTCTAATTTTAATAAGAAAGTTACTAAACACTTTCTACATAAATAAAAGTTTATCACAAACAAAAAGCGGTGTTATTACATTAATTTTACAACACCGCTAAAAGTTACTTTTTCATTTTTCCTTGTTCAACATAAATAGATAAAATTGAAATATCTGCTGGAGTAACTCCAGAAATTCTACTAGCTTGCGCAATTGTTTTAGGTCTAATTTTAGATAATTTTTGTTTTCCTTCAGTTGCTAAGCCTTCTATTTGTTCATAATTTATATTCTTAGGGATCTTTTTAGATTCCATTCGTTTCAATTTATCAATACTTTCTTGTTCTTTTTTAATATAACCATCATATTTTAATTCGATTTCTACTTGTTCAATTACATCAAGAGATAAATTATTCTCAGATTCAGGAATAAATTGTAATACATCTTGATAAGTTACATGAGGTCGTTTTAACAAACTAGCTGCAGAAATACGATCTTTTAACTCACCTTCGTTTCTTGATAATAACCATTCGTTTATTTTTTTGCTTGGATTAATGTAAGTCGTATTCAATCTATTTATTTCACGAGTTATATTTTGCTTTTTTTTCTGATAATCAAGATATTTTTCATCACTAATTAATCCTATATTATGTCCTATTTCTCGTAAACGTAAATCAGCATTATCATGACGCAAAATTAATCTATATTCAGCTCTACTAGTTAATAAACGGTATGGCTCTAAAGTTCCTTTAGTTACTAAATCATCTATCATAACACCAATATAAGCATCAGATCTTTGTAAAATTACCGGATCTTTTCCTTGTGCTTTTCTACCAGCGTTTATCCCTGCTATAATTCCTTGTCCAGCAGCTTCTTCATACCCTGAAGTTCCATTAATTTGCCCAGCAGTAAATAAATTATGAACTAACTTTGTTTCTAAAGTATTATCCAACTGATATGGTTCTACAATATCGTATTCGATTGCATAACCAGGACGCATAATAGAAGCGTTTTCTAATCCTTTTATAGAATGTAAAATCTGCTTTTGAACTTCTTCTGGCATTGAAGTGGATAAACCTTGAACGTACCATTCTAAATTATTTCTTCCTTCAGGTTCTAAAAACAACTGATGTCTTTTTTTATCAGCAAATCTAACTATTTTATCTTCAATTGAAGGACAATATCTAGGTCCTACTCCTTCTATAATTCCAGAAAACATAGGAGCACGATCTAAGTTGTTTCTAATTATTTCATGTGTTCCTTCATTAGTATAAGTTAACCAACAACTTAATTGCTCTTCTGGAGATAAATAATCTTCATTTCTATTGTCGAAACTAAAATGGTGTGGTTTTCTATCTCCGGGTTGTTCTTCAGTTTCTTCATAATTAATCGTTTTGCCATTAACTCTAGGTGGAGTTCCAGTTTTAAATCTTTTAAGGCTAAATCCTAACTTTTCTAAATTCTCCGATAATTTGATTGATGGTTGAGAATTATTAGGACCTGATGAATACATCAATTCACCAATAATTATTTTTCCACGAGAAGATGTTCCTGTAGTTAAGACAACAGTCTTAGAATGATAAACAGCTCCTGTAGCGGTTATTACTCCCTCGCAATTATCATTATTAACAATTAATTCATTTACTAATCCCTGTCTTAAAGTTAAATTTTCTTCTTGCTCTAAAGTATATTTCATGGCTCTATGATAAGCATCCTTATCTGCTTGAGCGCGTAATGCTCTAACTGCAGGGCCTTTACCAGTATTCAACATTCTCATTTGAACGTAAGTTTTATCAATGTTATGCCCCATTTCTCCACCTAAGGCATCAATTTCTCTTACAACAACTCCTTTTGCAGGCCCTCCTATCGATGGATTACACGGCATGAATGCAATCATATCTAATGAAATGGTTAATAATAAAGTTTTATTTCCCATTCTTGCTGAAGCAAGAGCTGCTTCACAACCTGCATGTCCTGCTCCTACAACAATAACATCAAAATTACCAGCATTATATCGTTTAACTTTTTCTTCCATAACTACTACTTTCCTAAACAAAATCTTGAAAATAATTCATTTAAAAGTTCATCTTGAACAGTATCTCCTGTAATCTCACCTAATAAATCCCATGCACGTTTCATATCTATCTGAATAAGATCTACAGGCATTTCTTTTTCAATACCATCTAATACATCATTCAAAGATTGCTTTGCTCGATTTAATAAACTAATGTGACGTGCATTTGTGACTAAAATATTTTGTTGTGAACTTTGTACGCCACCAAAAACAATATCAGTAATCTTTTGCTTAATAGTCTCAATTCCTTCTTTGGTTTTAGCAGAAGTACATATAATATCGTTATTATTACTTTTAATCGAATTTTTATCTAATTTATTAGGTAAATCGCTTTTATTTAAAATAATGATTCGGTTTGTTTTGTTTGTTAACTCTAGTAATTCTTTATCTTCGCTTGTCATTTCTTCACTAGAATTCAAAACAAGCAATACTAAATCTGCCTTTTGTAAAGCCTTTCTCGACTTTTCAACACCTAACTGTTCAATTTCATTATCTGTATCTCTAATACCAGCAGTATCAACCAATTTAATTGGAATACCAGCAATATTTATGTATTCTTCAACAACATCTCTAGTTGTTCCTGCAATATTAGTAACAATTGCCTTATCTTCTTGAATTAAACTATTTAAAATACTAGATTTTCCTACATTAGGTCTACCAACAATCGCTGTTGTCAAACCTTCTCTCAAAATTTTTCCTTGTTTTGCTGTTGATAAAATATCTTCAATTTTTTGTTTTATCTTATTAGACTCTGTTAATAATAACTTTCTAGTTACTTTTTCAAAGTCATCATATTCTGGATAATCAATATTTACTTCTACTTGAGCAAGAACGTCCACAATTTGTTCACGTAAATCACGAATTTTTGTAGCTAAAGATCCATTTAATTGATTTAAAGCTACTTCAATAGATTTATCAGTTTTTGCTCTTATAATATCGTTAACAGCTTCTGCTTGAGACAAATCAATTCTTCCATTAAGAAAAGCTCGTTTAGTAAATTCTCCAGGTTCTGCTAATCTAGCACCATGACTTAAAACCAATTGTAAAATACGATTTGTTGCTAAAACTCCTCCATGACAATTAATTTCTACAATATCTTCTCTTGTATAAGTTTTAGGTGCTCTCATTACTGACACCATAACTTCATCTATTTCTTCACTATTACTAGGATCATAAATATGTCCATAATTTAAAGTATGACTAGCAACTTTAGTTAAATCTTTCCCCTTAAATAAACTATTTACTTCATTTATTGCATCTTCTCCACTTAATCTTACAATAGCAATTGCTCCCTCTCCTGGGGCAGTTGCTATTGCTGCGATAGTATCAAAATCAGTTATCATTTCTACCATAATAATTCTCCAATAAAAAAGTGCTTTAAATACACAAGAGCTTCCATAACAACTGATTTACTATGTTAAGATTCTTATGTATAAAGCACTTTGACTACTTTATATAAATCAAAATTAATATAAGGTTAACATAATTATTTGTCAAATAATTTATTTGGAACAACAGTTATATATCTTTTATTTCGATTACCACTAGAAAAACTTTGAATTCCATTTTTTTCTTTCAATATATTATGAATTATTCTTCTTTCAAAAGAAGGCATTGCTGGTAATTGATATCTAATTTGTTTATTTAAAGCTTGATTATATGCATACTTAGCCAACTTAATTAATTGTTCTCGTCTTTTTTCACGATAATCAGCTACATCTAATTGAATTTTATAACTACGCAACCCTAATTTACTCATAAATATGTGCGCAATTATTTGTAAATTATTTATATTTTTACCATGATAACCAATTAATTTATTAATTTGTTGAGTTTTAAAATTAATATAAATATATGGTTCTTCAACTTTTGCAGAACAAGTCGCTATTATATCTTCTTGTTTTAATAATTTTAGAATAAAATCCATTAAATTAGTTATTTCGTGTTCCATTTTTAAAAAATTCCCTAATAATTAAATCTATAATTTGTTTCGCTATCTTTTCCTTAGAATTTTTTTCTAGAGATATTTCTTTTCCTGATTTAAAGAAAATTGTTACTTCATTATCATTACTATTGAATCCTATATCTATACGCGAAACATCATTTAATATAACAGCATCCATTTTTTTATTTTTTAACTTACTTTTTGCATTGTTAACAACATCGTTTGTTTCTGCAGCAAATCCAATAACTATTTGATTTCTTTTTTTTATTTTTTGTAATTCTAACAAAATATCAGGGTTTTTTATTAATTTTAATGTAATATCATTCAACTCTTCTTTTTTTAATTTGTGGTTGAGTTTATTTTCTACTTTAAAATCTGCAACGGCTGCTGCCATAATTAACATATCATTATGTAAAAATAATGATTTTGTTTTACTTAACAACTCTTCAGCCGTTATTACTTCAATTAAAGTAATCGTTTTCGGTAATATATCTAGTAAATTACTATCAACGTTAGCGGCAATTAATGTTACATTAAATCCTGCTTTATCAGCTTGTATAGCTAAATTAATTCCCATTTTACCAGAAGATTGATTTCCAATAAATCTCACAGAATCAATAAACTCTCTTGTTCCTCCTGCTGTTATTAATACTCTTTTTTCTAAAATAGACTGCTGCTGATAAATTGCTTTATTTTTTATTTCTTCTTTAATGAAAGAAACAATTTCTTCTAAATTAGGTAATCTACCTTTACCATCATATCCTTCGGCTAAAAAGCCATAATTGGGTTCCATAATTTTAAAATTGCGTTGTTTTAACTTATGCAAGTTTTCTTGAATAACTATATTTTCGTACATTACATCATTCATTGCTGGAAAAATAATTTTTTTATCATCTTTTATTGCCAACAAAGTAGTAGTAACAATATCGTCAGCTATACCGTTAGCAATCTTCGAGATAATATTTGCTGTTGCAGGAATAATTACTGCAAAATCAGTTTTTTTAGCAATTTCAATATGATTAACAGAACCATTATTTGCAAAATTATTCACAACAACAGGGTGTTTAGTTAAAACACTAAAAATTTCTTTATTCATAAATTTCTGTGCCGTTTGTGTCATAACAACACGAATATCAAAATTATCTTTAATTAATTTTCTAATAACATTTGGTACTTTATATATTGCAATACCACCACATAAAAAAAACGTTAATTTGATTTTATTTTGCATAATTTATCCTTAACAAAAATGGTTACGTCTAAATAACGTAACCATATTGTAATATTTTTAAATTATTTTTTCTTCTTTTTAGAACGATTAATCTTCTTAATAGCTCGTTTTTTAGCACGTTCTTTTTCCTTTTTTTCAGCTTCTTTAGCAGCACGTTCACGGTTAATTTTCCAAGGATTTTGAATTACTAAAGTTTGCAATACTTGAAACGCATTAGAAACTACCCAATATAAAGACAAAGCAGACGGAACATACAATGCACCTATAAAAATAGAAGCCGGCATCCACCACAGCATCATGTTGCTCATTGCATTGGTTTCCGGTTGACTTTTCATTGTTAACCAAGAACTAAGCCAAGTAAATAAAGCGGCCAATATTGGTAAAACATAATATGGATCTTTTCCTCCTAATGACATCCATAAAAATGTCCCGGTTCTTAATACATGAGTACGATAAATCGCTTGATATAAGGCCCAAATAATTGGCATCTGAACCAATAAAGGCAAACATCCAGAAATAGGATTATATCCTGCTTCTGAATACAATTTCATCATTTCTTCTTGCAACTTCTGTTGTGTTGCAGCATCTTTTGAAGAATATTTTTTTTGTAACGCAGTAATTGCAGGTTGAATTTCTTGAACCTTTTTCATGGATTTAACTTGATAGATCATTAATGGTAAAATAACAATTCTAAAAAGAATGGTAATCATAATGATCCCCATTCCATATCCTCCAGTTTTCCCACTTAACCAAATAATCAAGCGACCTAGATTGTACAAAATAGTATGATCCCAAAATCCTGTACTATGGCTATTAATAGCCGATGTACCACATGCAGATAAAAATAAAGGAACAACTGCAATCATTAATATAGCTTTTAAACGATTCTTTTTTATTCTTTTTTTCATAAAATCTCCAAATTAAGCATCTAATAACTTAGCTAATCTTAATACATGCACTAAATTTTTTTTAATTTCTTTCATCGGTAAATGATCAGTCAATGGTCTAGCAATAACTAAAAAATCAACATCTTGTCGCAAAAAGGGTTTTAATTCCAAAATAGACTGGCGAATTCTTCTTTTAACCCAATTTCTATGAACTGCATTTCCTATCTTCTTACCAACAGAAATACCAACTCTAAAATGACTTTGTCCTGGCTTTTCTAATGAATAAATAACAAACAACCGATTAGCAACCGAATTTTTAGTTTCAAAAACTTTTTGAAACTCTGCTTCTTTTTTTACACGATATGTTTTTTTCAAAATATTTCCCTTTACTTATAAAAATAAGGTCACTGACTTTATCAGTGGCCTTATTCATTAAGCAGATAATACTTTTCTACCTTTTTGACGTCTACGTGCTAATACTTTACGGCCGTTGCTAGTACTCATTCTTTTACGGAAGCCATGAACACGTTGACGATGACGTTTCTTTGGTTGATAAGTTCTTTTCATATATAGAGCCTCCTTTATGTCAAACGCGTTTTATTATTTAAAACAATTCCATACCATCATATCAAGAAAATTATTGTCTTGCAATTGTTATTTTATAGTTATTTATTAACATTTTTTAAACTAGTTAAATTTCTGATTAAAAAATAATTAATAAAATTAACAAAAAATACTACATTTATTTTTGTTTTCCACAAAAAAATATACAAACATTAAAAAATAATTTTTATCACTATTATTAACATAGCAACTATCACTTAAATAAATTAATTAACCTGTCCAAAAAATGTTGAAAAAGTTATTAAACATGTGGATAACTTTTTTTATATCTTTTTTTCTGTGGAAAACAAAAATAAATAATGATACATTAATTAAGGATTTTTACCTCGTTTTTTATTAAAGATTTAAGAAGGATTAATAATGTTAGATAAGGATTCTATCTGGAAAACAATTAAAGAAGATTTACAAGATTCTTTAGATAATGTTTCTTTTAATACATGGGTTAAAGACACAGTTCCATTAGCTTATCAACAACCATATTTACATTTACAAGTTCCTTCTGAACTACATAAAGACTATTGGGAAAACATTTTAGCTCCAAAAGTTATTGAACTTGTTTTTTCAAAACAAAAAATTGATTTAGTTCCCAAAATTTCTGTTATTGGTTCCGATATAAACAGCCAAAAGACTATTGAAAAGAAAGCAAAAAGCATTCAAGTAATTAAAAATAATACTTCATTAAATGATAAATATACATTTGATTCATTTGTTGTCGGGAAAAATAATCAATTAGCAAATGCTGCTGCATTAGCTGTTTCAGATGCTCCAGGAAGATTATATAATCCACTATTTATTTATGGTGGTGTTGGACTAGGAAAAACCCACTTAATGGAAGCAATTGGTAATGCAATGTCTAAGAAAAATCAAAATGTTGTTATCAAATATGTACCTAGTGAAACATTTACAAACGATTTTGTTAAAGCAATTCAAAACAATACACAAGAAGAATTTCGTAATAAATATCGTAATGTAGACTTGCTTTTAGTTGATGATATTCAATTTTTTGCTGATAAAGAAGGTACTCAAGAAGAATTCTTTCATACATTTAATGCACTATATGATTCAGAAAAACAAATTGTTTTAACATCAGATAAATTACCTAGTGAAATACCTAAATTACAAGAAAGATTAGTTAGCCGTTTTCAATGGGGATTATCTGTTGACATTGAAGCTCCAGATTTAGAAACACGTCTTGCAATTTTAAAAAGAAAAGCAGAAAGCAATCATATTGATATCTCTGAAAATTGTTTAAACATTATTGCAACTAAGATAAGTAGTAATGTCAGAGAATTAGAAGGAGCTCTATCAAGAGTGCAGGCTTTCGCTCAATTAAAAAAACAACAAATCACTGAAGATTTAGTAAATGAATCTTTAAAAAATCTAAATTTATCATCTAAGCCAAAAGTAACTATCAACGTTATCCAAAAAAAAGTGGCTAAATATTTCAATATAGATATTGAAGACTTAAAAGGAAAAAAGCGTTCAAAAGAGATCGTCATTCCAAGACAAATTGCAATGTTTTTAGCAAGAGAATTAACCAATGCATCATTACCAAAAATAGGTAAATCGTTTGGAGGAAAAGATCATACAACGGTTCTTCATGCATGTGATAAAATTTCTAAACAAATAGATATAAATTATCAAATAAATGAAGACATTAAAAAATTAAAAGAAGAAATTGCTAACATCTAATTAACAACTTTTTAAATAATTATTAACATTATGGATTAGTAAAAAGTTTATAATTATCAATAATAAAAGAAGTTATAAACAATTTAACAAACTCTATTACTAATACTATTTATATAATTAAATAATAATTAAAGGAAAAACAATGAAATTTAAAATTAAAAAAAGCATTTTTACAAAAAAATTAATAGATACAGAAAGAGCTATTTCATCTAAAACAACAATTCCTGTTTTAACAGGAATAAAAATATCAGCTGAAGATACTACCTTAACTTTAACAGGATCAAACGCTGATATCTCTATAGAAACATTAACTAATAATGTTGAGATTATAGAAGAAGGAACAATTGTTTTACCAGCTAGATTTTTTATTGAAATTATTAAAAAACTCCCTGAAGAAGATATTCTAATATCTATTAATGAAAACTTACAAGCCTCAATAGAATCAGGATCAACTAAATTTTCTATTAATGGTCTAGATCCAAATACCTATCCAACATTACCTATAGTTGATACTAAAAATGGTTTTGTTATAAACGGTAAAAAGCTGAAAGATATTATTGATACAACAGTTATTGCAACTTCTAAACAAGAAAGTCGTCCGATATTAACGGGAATTCATTTTATTATTAACAATCAAAAATTAATTGCTGTTTCAACAGATTCACATCGATTAAGTCAAGTTGAAGAAACTGGAGAAAATTTAGTTGATAAATTATACGATGTTGTTATTCCAGGAAGAGCAATGCTTGAATTATCAAGAATGATTGATGAAAAAGAAGATATTAATGTTTCAATATCTGAAAATCAAGTCCTCTTTATATTTAAAGAAACAAAATTTTATTCAAGATTATTAGAGGGAATGTATCCAGATACAACACATTTGATTCCAGAAGAATCAACAACACATTTATTAATTGACGGGCCAACATTATTGTCTTCAATTGATAGAGCATCATTACTTTCTCATGCAGGAAGAAATAATGTAGTTAAATTATCAATTAGTGACATTAATAGTAACGTTGTTTTATCAAGCAATTCTCCTGATGTTGGGTTAGTTGAAGAAAGCCTTAATTTTGATAGTATCGTAGGAGAAGATATTGAAATATCTTTTAATCCTGACTATTTACGAGATGCCTTACGTGTCTTAGGACAAGGAAAAATTAATTTAGGTTTTACGACACCTTTAAGACCTTTTACATTAAAAAATGAAGATAATGGAAAACAAATAGTTGAATTAATAACGCCAATAAGAACATATTAATATTTAAAAAAGAGTGGCCATTAATGGTCATTCTTTTTTTATAGCTTAAAAAAGCATATAAGAAGTTTTTCTTGCTTTTTAATAAAAAAGATTAATTTTAATAAAATTTGTTAAATGAGCGTATATTGCTTTATAACGCATAAAACACTATAATAATATAGTGCATTGAAAGGATTTTATGGAAGAAAAAGTATTAATTAATACAGAATATATTACTCTAGGACAACTATTAAAATTAAAAAACATTATTAATTCTGGCGGACAAGCTAAGTATTTTTTAAATGAAAATAATGTAAAAGTTAATGGTATTTTAGATAATCGTCGTGGTAAAAAACTTTTTAATGGTGATAAGGTAGTCATTAATCAAAATGAAAGTTTTTTAATTTTAAAAAAGGACAGTTAATTGTATTTAAGTGAATTAAGTTTAAAAAAGTTTAGAAATTATATAGATATAAATATAAGTCTTAAGAATGGAATAAATATTTTAATTGGAAAAAATGCACAAGGAAAGACTAATTTTTTAGAATCTATTTATGTTTTATCTTTAACACATTCGCATCGTACAAATAATGATCGTGATTTAATAAATTGGGATAATAATGAAGCTTATATAGGCGGAAAATTAGTAAAAAAAACAGGAATAATTCCAATTGAGTTAATAATAGGAAAAAAAGGAAAAAAAGGAAAAGTAAATCATTTAGAACAAACAAAGTTATCAACATATGTTGGAAATATAAATGTTGTGTTGTTTGCTCCTGAGGATTTAAAGATAGTTAAAGGTTCTCCTTCAATTAGAAGGCAATTTATGAATCAAGAATTTGGGCAAATTAGTCCCAAATATTTATATAATTTAAGCCAATATAAATCTATTCTTAAACAAAAAAACAATTATTTGAAAAAAATTAAATATAATAAGTCAAGTGATTTATTATATTTAGATGTTTTAAATGATCAATTATCTGCATATGGAGCGGAAATAGTTAAAGCACGTAAAAAGTTTTTAAAAAAATTGGAAAAATGGTCTCAAGATCTTTATGGAAAAATTTCTCAAAATGCTGAAAAATTAACATTTGATTATAATAATCAAGTGTCTGAAAAACCGGATGATTCGATTGATGTTTTTTATGAAAAATATAAAAAGAAATTTAAAGAATATCAGAAAAAAGAAATTGATCAAGGAACAACTTTGATTGGACCACATAGAGATGATTTGTTGTTTAAATTAAATAATAAAAATGTTCAATCTTTCGGATCACAAGGACAACAAAGATCTGTTGCCTTAGCTGTAAAACTTTCAGAAATTGATTTAATGAAAGAAGTAACGGGAGAATATCCAATTTTATTATTAGATGATGTTTTAAGTGAATTAGATGATTTTAGACAAACACATTTATTAAAAGCAATTCAAAGTAAGGTACAAACTTTTTTAACTACAACATCTTTAAGTGGAATTATCAAGAAATTAATAGATACACCTAAAATATTTAAAGTAAATTCTGGAAATATTGTTGAAATTGAAGGAGACAAATAATGGCAAACGAATATAATGCAGATCAAATTCAAGTTTTAGAAGGATTAGAAGCTGTTAGAAAACGTCCGGGAATGTATATTGGAACAACAACATCTCAAGGACTACATCATTTAGTTTGGGAAATTATTGATAATGGAATAGACGAAGCTCTAGCAGGATATGCAACTGAAATAAATGTAGTTATTGAAAAGGACAATTCTATTACAGTAACTGATGATGGAAGAGGAATCCCTGTTGATATTCAAAAGAAAACAGGAAAGCCTGCTTTAGAAGCTGTATTTACCATTTTACATGCTGGTGGAAAATTTGGCGGTGGTGGATATAAAGTTTCTGGTGGTTTACATGGTGTTGGTGCATCAGTTGTTAATGCCTTATCAACTGAATTAGATGTCAAAGTTATGCGAAATGGTAAAGTTTACTATATGGATTTTGACACAGGTCATGTTAAAACTCCAATGAAAGTTATCGATACTGTAAGCGATGATAAACATGGAACAATTGTTCATTTTAAACCAGATCCGGACATTTTTAGAGAAACAACAGTTTACGATTATAAAACCTTAGTTACTAGAATAAGAGAGTTAGCCTTTTTAAATAAGGGATTGAAAATAACTTTAGAAGATAAACGTCCTGAAAATTCTGTTAAAGATGAATTTTGTTATGAGGGTGGAATTAAAGAGTACGTTAAATATATTGATAAAAATAAAGATGTTTTATTTGATGATCCTGTTTATGTTGAAGGAGTTCAGAATGGAATTACAGTAGAAGTAAGTTTGCAATATACTGATGATTATCATTGTAATTTATTGACTTTTACTAATAATATTCATACTTATGAAGGAGGAACCCACGAAACAGGATTTAAGTCTGCACTAACTAGGGTTATTAATGATTATGCTAAAAAGCAGGGTAAGTTAAAAGAAAACGATAATCCTTTATCAGGAGACGATGTTCGTGAAGGATTGACGGCTGTAGTATCAATTAAGCATCCTAATCCACAATTTGAGGGTCAAACAAAAACAAAACTTGGTAATTCAGATGCCAGAACTGTTACAAATAGATTGTTTGGTGAAACTTTTAATCGTTTCATGATGGAAAACCCAGAGGTTGCTCAAAAGATTGTTGAAAAAGGTATTTTAGCTACTAAAGCTAGATTAGCTGCTAAAAGAGCAAGAGAGGCAACTAGGAAAAAAACAGGATTAGAATTAGCTAATTTACCTGGTAAATTAGCAGACAATACTTCAAAAGATCCAGAAATTTCAGAATTATTTATTGTCGAAGGAGATTCTGCTGGAGGATCTGCTAAACAAGGAAGATCAAGATTAACACAAGCAATATTACCGATTAGAGGAAAAATATTAAATGTTGAAAAGGCATCTTTAGATAAAATTTTAGCTAATGAAGAAATACGATCATTATTTACAGCCTTAGGAACAGGATTTGGTGATGATTTTGATGTTTCAAAGGCTAATTATCATAAATTAATTATCATGACAGATGCTGATGTAGATGGTGCACACATTAGAACGTTACTATTAACTTTATTCTATCGTTTTATGAGACCAATGATTGATGCAGGATACGTTTATATTGCACAACCTCCTTTATATCGAGTAACACAAGGTAAGATGACTAAATACTTAGATTCTGATGAAGAATTACAAGAAATGTTATCACAGTTACCACCAGCTCCTAAACCAAGTATTCAAAGGTATAAGGGTCTTGGAGAAATGGATGCAGAACAATTATGGGACACAACTATGAACCCAGAACATAGAAGATTGTTAAGAGTTGATCCGCAAGATGCTTTAGAGGCAGATAACATTTTTTCAATGTTAATGGGAGATAAAGTGGAACCAAGAAGAAAATTTATTGAAAAAAATGCTAAGTTTGTACAAAATTTAGATGCATAATTTTAGGAGAATTAAATGTCTGAAGAAGAATTAAAAAATAGTAGAATAACTAATGTTAACTTATCAGAAACCATGCAAACATCTTTTTTGGATTATGCAATGTCTGTTATTGTTTCTCGAGCTTTACCAGATGTTCGTGATGGAATGAAGCCTGTTCATCGTCGTATTTTATATGACATGCATGAATTAGGAAATACACCAGATAAGCCATATAAAAAGTCTGCCAGAATTGTTGGTGACGTTTTAGGTAAATATCATCCTCATGGAGATACGGCAGTATACGAATCTATGGTCAGAATGGCTCAAGATTTCAGTTATCGTTATATGTTGGTTGATGGTCACGGAAATTTTGGTTCTATTGATGGGGATGGAGCCGCTGCTATGCGTTACACAGAAGTTCGTATGAGCAAGATTGCCTTGGAAATGTTGCGTGACATTAACAAAGATACAATTGATTTTCAAGATAATTATGATGGAACTGAACATGAACCAATTGTTTTACCATCTAGATTTCCTAATTTGTTAGTAAATGGAGCTTCTGGTATTGCTGTAGGAATGGCGACAAATATACCTCCTCACAATTTATCTGAAGTTATTGCTGGTATTCATATGTTAATGGAAAATCCAGATGTTACAGTTAGTGAACTAATGGAGGCAATTCCAGGACCTGATTTTCCTACAGGAGCAATTGTTTTAGGAAAAGCAGGAATTAAAAAAGCATATGAAACGGGAAAAGGTTCAATTACTTTACGAGCTAAAGTTGATATTGAAACTGAAAAGAATGGTAAAGAGAGAATAATTGTTACTGAATTGCCATACATGGTTAATAAAGCAAAACTAATTGAACATATAGCTAACCTAACTAGAGATAAGCGAATTGATGGAATTACTGATATTAACGATGAATCAGATAGAAATGATGGTTTAAGAATAGTTATTGATGTTCGTAGAGACGCTTCTGCTTCTGTAGTTTTGAACAATTTATATAAAATGACATTACTTCAAACATCATTTAGTTTCAACATGTTAGCTATTGTTGATGGAACACCTAAAATATTAAGTTTAAAAGAAATTTTATCTTTGTACTTAACACATCAAGAAAATGTTATCCGTCGTCGTACAGAATATGATTTAAAGCGTGCTGAAGCAAGAGCACATATTTTAGAAGGATTAAGAATTGCGTTGGATCATATTGATGAAATTATTTCAATTATCCGTAATTCTAGAACTCCTGAAATAGCTAAAGATACTTTAATGAAAAATTATTCTTTATCTGATAAACAGGCTCAGGCAATATTAGATATGCGTTTAGTTAGATTAACTGGCCTTGAAAGAGATAAAGTTGAAAAGGAATATGCTTCATTACAAGAGGCAATTGCAGATTATAAAGATATATTATCTAATGAAGATCGTATTAAAGAGATTATTTTTAATGAGTTAAAAGATATAGAACATAAATTTGGTGATAAAAGAAGAACTGAATTACAGGTTGGTACAAATCTTAATTTAGAAGATGAAGATTTGATAGAAAAACAAAATATTATTATTACGTTGACTCATAATGGATATATTAAAAGGTTACCAGAAAGTGAGTTTAGAGAACAACATAGAGGTGGCCGTGGTGTTCAAGGAATGAACGTTAATGATGATGATTTTGTGGAAAAAATAATTTCTACGACAACGCATAATAAATTATTAATGTTTACAAATACAGGAAAAGTATATGATATGAAAGGATACCAGATACCTGAATATGGACGTAATGCAAAAGGCATTCCTGTAATTAATTTATTAAATATTGGTCAAAATGAATACATTCAAGATGTAATTAGCATTAATGATGATTTAAATTTAGAAACCGATAGTTTGTTCTTTACAACATTAAAGGGAACAGTTAAAAAAACATATGTTAAAGAATTTGTGAATATTAGAAGCAATGGTATTAAAGCAATTAAATTGCATGAAGAAGATGAGTTAGTTAATGTTTTTGTAACTAATGGAAACAATAATATTATTATTGGAACGCATAATGGTTATTCAGTAACCTTTAGTGAAAAAGATGTTCGAAATATGGGAAGAACAGCATCTGGAGTTCGTGGAATTAGATTACGAGAAAATGATTATGTAGTAGGTTCTTCTATCATTAATGATTCTGATAATGTCTTGGTAATTAGTGAAAATGGTTATGGAAAACAAACTCCTGCAAATGAATACCCAATTAAAGGACGTGGTGGAAAAGGTGTTAAAACAGTTAATGTAACTAATAAAAACGGAAAATTAATTGGTTTAACAACTGTAGTAGGAAATGAAGATATTTTATTAGTTACTGATAAAGGAATAGTTATTAGATTTAACATTAATGATATTTCTAAGACTGGAAGAGCAACTTTAGGAGTTAAAGTTATTAGAACAAATGAAAGCAAAGTATCAACAATGACTAAAGTTTCTATTCCTATTGTTGAAGAAAAAGATAGTGATAATAATTAACATTGTTATTTGAGTGTTAATATGGTAAGATACTCAGACGTGAGTATTACTTTTTGAGTATTATTCCTTACTCATTGATAATGATGAGTCATAAGACCAAAAGGAGGAAGTTTTAATTATGTTAGAAACAAAATATGAAATAACATATATTATCCGTCCAGACTTAGAAAATGATGCAAAACAATCTTTAATAGAACGTTTTGATAAGATTTTAAGTGATAACGGAGCTAAAATAATTGATTCAAAGGATTGGGATACCCGTCGCTTTGCTTATGAAATAAATGGATTTAATGAAGGCACTTATCATATTATTAACTTAACGACTGATAATGCTGAAGCATTAAATGAATTTGATCGTTTAGCTAAAATTAATGACGGTATTTTACGTCATATGATAGTAAAACGCGATGCAGAATAAGAAATGTGAGGCAAAATTATGATAAATCGAGTTGTTTTAGTAGGACGTTTAACAAAAGATCCAGAAGTTCGCTATATTCAATCTGGAACAGCCGTTGTTTCATTTACCTTAGCTGTTAATAGACAATATACTAATCAACAAGGACAACGTGAAGCAGATTTCATTAATTGTGTTATTTGGCGTAAACCAGCTGAAAATTTTGCAAACTTTACAAAAAAGGGATCTTTAGTTGGAATTGATGGTCGTTTGCAGACGAGAAATTATGAAAACCAACAAGGACAACGGGTTTATGTAACAGAAGTAATTGTTGATAATTTTGCATTATTAGAATCTAAATCTCAAACAGAACAAAGAAATGATAAAGGAATGGAAAATAATAATCCATTTTCAGATCAGCCAAATCAAAATGTTGATCCTTTTTCTGAAGAAAGTACAGATTCTATTGACATTTCAGATGATGATTTACCATTTTAGGAGGAAAAGTGATGGCAGAAGAAAAACAAACACAAGAAGCACAAACAGAAAATACAGAAAACAAGCAACAAAATCAACAACAAACACAACAACATCGTCGTCCATTTAGACGTCATAAGAAAGTTGATTATATTGCTGCAAATCATATTGAATATGTTGACTATAAAGATACTGAATTATTAAAGAGATTTATTTCTGAAAGAGGAAAGATTTTACCTCGTAGAGTAACAGGAACATCTGCTAAAAATCAACGTAAGTTAACGACAGCAATTAAAAGAGCAAGAA
Organism: Candidatus Gallilactobacillus intestinavium; assembly: GCA_017694665.1. Lineage (GTDB taxonomy): Bacteria > Bacillota > Bacilli > Lactobacillales > Lactobacillaceae > Gallilactobacillus > Gallilactobacillus intestinavium. Next base: position 19,545 of record JADIMP010000087.1, on the reverse strand, counting down.
TTATGGGATTATTACCATTTGTTGCTGAAGATTAATTTTTTAATAATATTTAGGACTCTTCCTTATTTAGGAAGGGTCCTATTTTGTTTTTTGTATTATAATTATTTAGTGAATTTTATATTTAGGAAGAATAATCAATAGTGGAAAAACAAAGAAAAGTAACTTTAAAAATAATTTTAAAAAATAAAAAAAGTAAATTAGTTGCTTTATTAAGTTTATGTTTGGCTGTATTAGGCGGAGTTTGTGGTTTTTATATTAACTGGATTTTAGGTATTTTAATAATATCTGTTATCTTAATAGGTTTATTTTATATATATTTGTTATTAGGAAGAATTAATTTAGAATCACAGAATTTTATTGATAATGCTACTTTTAAAATTAAACAAACTGAACAAGAGGCGTTATTAAAAATGCCATTAGGTATTTTAATGCTGAATGATAAAGATAAAGTTTTCTGGATAAATCCTTATTTACAAGATTTTTTTGGTAATATAGATGTTCTAGGGAAAAAAGTTTCTGATTTTGATAATGAGTTAGCACAATTAATTACTGATAATAAAGAAAAAGAAACTACTACAATAATGTGGCATAAACAGAAGTTTTCATTTCTATATCAAAAGGAATTGAATGTTATTTATTTAATGAATATTGATAAATATGCGCATATAGAAGAAAAATATAAGCAAGAGCAACTTTTATTTGGTCACATTTCTATTGATAATTATGATGATATTGTTCAAGGCATGAGTGATTCTAATGTCTTAATGATACGTAATTTTGTAACTAGAAGTTTATCTGATTGGGCTGATACTTTTAATCTTTACCTTAGACAAGTAGATGTTGATCATTATTTAATTCTTGGGTATTTAAAAGATTTACAAAACATTGAAAATGATAATTTTAATATTTTAAATAAAATAAGAGAGGCAACTTCTAAGCAAAATTATCCATTAACAATTTCTATGGGTATAAGTTATGGCGAAAAAAACATTAGCTTATTATCTAAATTAGCTCAGAGTAATTTAGATTTAGCTTTAGGTCGTGGTGGAGATCAGGTTGTCGTAAAAGCTAAAAATGAAGAGGCTCATTTTTTTGGAGGAACTACTAGTCCTATGGAAAAAAGAACAAGAGTGCGTTCCAGAATGATAGCCAATGCTTTAAATGATTTGATTAGTCAATCAGATCAAGTATTTATTGCCGGTCATTCTCCGTTGGATTTGGATGCTTTTGGATCTTGCTTAGGAATTTTACATATAGCTAAATTAAATAAGAAAAATGGTTGGGTATTATTTAATGACGATCAAAGAAAACATTTACCTGATGTGTTATTAAATGAAATACAAAAAAATAATGAAATTTATGATTGCCTTATTAATGAAAAAAAGGCGCTTGATTTATCTAATGATAATAGTTTATTGATATTACTAGACCATTCTAAAATTTCGTTATCAATTGCACCTAATTTATATGAAAAATTAAAAGAGAAAACAATAATTATTGATCACCATCGCAGAGGAGAAGAATTTCCAAATAATGTTTTGTTATCGTATATTGAGCCATATGCCAGTTCTACCAGTGAATTAGTTACTGAATTATTGGAATATCAGTCTCAAGATTCTCAAAAAATTAGTAAATTAATTGCAACTTCATTATTGTCAGGAATAGAATTAGATACTAAAAATTTTGTTAGCCATACTGGAACAAGGACTTTTGATGCAGCAAGTTATTTAAAATTAGCAGGTGCTAATATGGAAATGATATCTCAAATGAATAAGCAAACACCTACTGAGTTTATAGAACAAAATAATTTGATAAATAATTTAGAAATATTAGATAATAAATTTGCATTAGTTACTGGTAATAATAATGAAGTTTATAGTAATATAGTTGCTTCACAAACAGCAAATCGATTATTAAATGTTTCTGGAATTGTAGCATCGTTTGTAATAACTTTGCGTGAAGATAAAAAAATAGGTATTTCTGCAAGATCAGATGGTAATTTAAATGTTCAATTAATTATGGAAAAAATGGGCGGTGGCGGACATTTACAAAATGCAGCAACTCAAGTAAAAGGGAAGAGTATAACTGAAGTAAAAGATAATTTAATTAATATATTGAATGAAGAAATTATTAATGAGGATAAATAAATGAAAGTTATTTTTTTAGAGAACGTTCCTGGTAGTGGGAAAAAAGGAGAAATTAAAGAAGTCTCTGACGGGTATGCACAAAATTATTTGATAAAAAAAGGTAAAGCCGAAATTGCTAATAAATCTAACCTTAGTCAAGCAAAAGCAAGAGCAAAGGCTAAAGCAAAAGAAGAAGCTGAATTAATAAAACAATTTAATAAAATAAAACAATTTTTAGAAAAAGATGATACTGTTATAGAGTTAAAGGCAAAAGCGGGTGCGAATGGAAGAATTTTTGGTTCGATTTCAGGGAAAAAAATTGTGGATGAATTGAAAAAACAATATAATATCCAAATTGATAAACGCAAATTAATAATGAATGGGCCAATAAAATCTTTAGGTTATGTTAATGTTCCCGTTAAATTACATAGCAAAGTAGATACTACATTAAGAATACATATTAGTGAGCAATGAGGAATAATAATGTCAGAATTAGATGATCTACAGGAACAATTACCTCCCCAAAATATAGAAGCAGAACAAGCAGTATTAGGAGCTATATTTTTAAATAATGATTCTTTATTAACTGCTATAGAATATTTGCATGTAGATGATTTTTATCGTCATGCTCATCAACTAATTTTTAAAGCAATGTTAGATTTAAATGATCAAGGATCAATAGTTGATGCAGTAACAGTTAATGATTTATTAAGTAAAGAAAATAAATTAGACGATATTGGTGGTTCTAGTTATATTGTAGAGTTGGCAGAGTCGGTACCAACCGCATCGAATATTGTTCATTATGCGAAAATCGTTCAGAATAATTCTATTTTAAGAAAGTTAATTCAAACTGCATCGAATATTACTGAAAAAGCGTTTAATAGTGAAAAAGATGTTGATGAATTACTGGCAGATGCTGAAACAGAAATAATGAATATTAGTGAGCATCGAGAAACTGGAAACTTTAAGGAAATTAAAGATGTTTTAAATGATGCTATGAGTGATATTAATATGTTATCTCAAAAGGGAGATGACATAACTGGTTTGGCTACTGGTTTTCATGAATTGGATAAATTAACTACAGGATTGCACGACGATGAATTAACTATCATTGCTGCTAGGCCAGGTGTTGGTAAAACAGCATTTGCTTTAAACATTGCTAAAAATGTAGCAGTTAAATCAAAGAAAACAGTGGCTATTTTTAGTTTGGAAATGGGAGCAGAGTCATTAGTTAATAGAATGCTTTGTTCTGAAGGAAGCATTGATGCTAACCATTTAAGAACAGGACAATTAACTGATGAAGAATGGCAAAATTTGGTTGTTGCTATGGGCACTTTATCGAAAACGGATATTTTTATTGACGATACTCCTGGCAATAGGATGATTGATATTAGTGCAAAGTGCAGAAGATTATCTAAAGATCACAATTTAGGATTAATTATCATTGATTATTTACAGTTAATTGAAGGAGAAAGTAAAGAAAATAGGCAACAAGAAGTTTCTTATATATCTAGACAATTAAAAAAATTAGCAAAGGAATTAAATACACCGATAATAGCATTGTCTCAATTGTCTCGTGGATTAGAGCAAAGACAAGATAAAAGACCAATGCTATCTGATATTAGGGAATCTGGTTCTATTGAACAAGATGCAGATATTGTAGCTTTTTTGTATAGAGAAGATTATTATAAAAAACAAAATATTAATAATGAAGAATCTTCTAGTGATCATGATGGAAGTAATTTAGATGATAATATTGGAGAAGTAGAGGTTATTGTAGAAAAAAATAGATCTGGGGCTAGAGGTACTGTTAAACTTTTATTTGTAAAATCCTATAATAAATTTTCCAATATAGCTTATAATAAAATGAATTAATAGAAAGAACTAAAATAATTACATAATTATGTGATGTGATTTTTTAGTTCTTTTTTATAATAGGAGCACTTAAATGGGAAAAATTAGGCTAAGAAGTGAAGTGAATTTTTATTGGCTATTAATTGCAGGACTTATTGACAGTTTAGGTCAGAGCTTTATTTGGCCTTTAGCTACCGTTTATTTACATGATTCTTTACATAAAAGTCTAGTTTTATCTGGAATTGTTTTATTTTTTAATTGTTTAGGAATTTTATTTGGATCTTACATAGGAGGCCTAATTTTTGATAAAAGCGAACATTATAAAATAACTATTCTAGTAAGTTTCTATGAAGTTTTAGTGATGTTTCTACTAATATATTTTAATGGATGGCCTTTTTTTGGAATTGGATTGTTTTTGATTGGTTTAGGAAGCGGTTTTCTTTTAACAATAATTAATTCTTTAGCTACGACGGTAAGTAGTAAAAATAATCGTATTGTATTTAATATGTTATATTTTATGCAAAACATAGGTGTTGTAATTGGTACAATGTTAGTAGGCTTATTATATAACTTTGGTATAAAGTATTTATTTATTACGACTACGATAATTTATGCAGTTTTTTTAATTATTGTAATTTATCAGTTTAACGTTAGCAGAAGTATTAACAAAACTAAAACAATTAATAGTTACAATGATTCTTATACGAAGAATAAAGTTGTTATTTGGACTTTTTTAATTTCTATTGCTGTAATTTGGGTTGCTTATGAACAATGGACATCAAATATGTCGGTGTACATGGTTAGTATGCATATAGCTTTAACAAAGTATAGTTTTTTATGGACAATTAATGGTGTATTAATATTAATTTTTCAATTGTTAATAAATTTTTTCGTTAAGAAAGTAGATTCTTTATATTTTCAAATAATTCCTGGGTTATTTGCTTTTGCAGTTTCTTTTTTGATCTTATTAAAAGTAACAAATTATTGGGGATTTATATTATCAATAAGTATATTAACTATGGGAGAAGCGACAGCTATGCCTGCTATACCTGCGTTAATAAATGAGCTAACGAGTAAAGGAGAAACCGGTAAATATCAAGGGTTATTTAATGTTTTTGTGTCTTTAGGAAGAGCAGTAGGTCCTTTATGTGGTGGGCTTATTATTGAAAAAACATCTTATAAATTTTTATTTTTATTATTATCGATTGTGTTGTTTATAGTTTGTTTTATTAATTTATTAGTTAAAAAAAAGTTTTATATTAAAGCTTAGTTATAAGTATTTAATATATATATTTGTATTAATTTCTCTTTTAACTTTTGTGAATTCTTTATTAGGTGTTTTTTGTGTTGTTTTTCTAAAACAGTGAAAAAGATAATAATTATTATTTTTAAATAAAAAGAAAAGTCTATATTTACCGATTCTTAATTTATATAAACAAGAGCAATTTGTTCTTCTAGTTGGAGTCTTTTTAACATTTGGTTTAACTAATGGTAGTTGGTTTGTGGACATTAGATCTAAATAGTAATTTATTTTGTTAAATACAGTTTTATCACTTACTTTTATTTGATCAAGCCATTGTAAAAAAGGGCATTGTCCTTTTAAATCTTTATATACATAAATAGACATTATTTTATATATTTATTGGAAACTTTTTGAATTTTATTACCGGCAATAAATAAAAGAATTGTGGAAATTAGTGATCCAAATAAAAGTGATAATAAAGCTAAATTAAAAATCTTTTTTCCATTAATTAACCAAGAATCTTTCATATTATTTTTAAGATAAATAATCCAGATACCAAGAGCACCAGGAAATAAAGATATTATGTACGCAGATAAACCTAATCCTTGTGATATAGTTAAAAAAGCGGCACCTAAAGAACCTAGTAAATTAATTAATCCTGCCCATAAAATAAAATTTTTAGAAGCTTTGTATGCTTCTTCTTTTTGTTTTGAATTCATATTTAACCTCATATTAATTATTCAATTAATAATATAACTTATAAAATTATAATATTTCAATTTTGAGGAATGTAATGAATGGTTAAAAAAAATTTAAATTCTTTATTTATTACTTTTTTTATAATGTGTAATTTTTTTGTTATTTGTTATAAAAATGTTAATGCACAAGAAATACATACTAAACCTGTACAAATTGATAAACAATTAGATAGTGAAGTTGATAGTAATTTAAGAGAACATCATTTTTGTGGATCTATATTAATTGTTAAAAATGGGCAAATTATTGTTGATAGATCTTATGGAAATAGTACACAAACAAGATTGAATAATGATAATACGGCTTATGGAATAGATTCAGTACAAAAAATTATTACTGGCACTTTAATAATGAAAGTGTTTAATAAATGTCATTTATCTTTAGATACAAAACTAAGTAAGTTTTATCCTCAAATAGAAAATTCTAAAAATATATCTATTAGACAAATGCTTGCAATGACCTCAGGTTTATCAATGGACGGTCCTGTGGGTCCAACAGATTTGGTTTCTGACAATGCAATCATTAATTATGATTTAAACCATGTAAAATTTGATAAAAATTATTATGGGTTTTGGAGATATGAACAGGTTAATTATAATTTGTTAGCTGGAATTTTAATGAAATTAACAGGAAAAAGCTATAATGCCTTGGTCGTAAATAACATTATAAAACCATTAAATTTGAAGCAAACTTTTTTTCTTCCTGATAATAATGTTAATATATCTTTACCATTTGTTAATAATAATGGTATTCCTGATTTTAATAATGTAGTAGATAATTCGGTAGCTTTTTGGCATGATGAGCTTGGTACAGGTCGTATGGCTATGACGAGTAAAGATGTTTATCTTATGATATCTGGAATATTACAAGGAAAAATAATAAATAAAAGTTTAGTTAATCGCTTATTTGTTTCAGGAAGTGATAGTACCTATGGTGGTGGAACATATAATATGATGGATGCTGCATTTAATCATGGATTGGGATACGGATATGAAGCTATGACTTGTGTTTCTAAAGATGGAAAAAATGCAGTTATTTTATTAAGTAATAGTGCACCCACAGGTAATTGGTCTTTAAAGTATTACGCAGAAAACTTATATGAAAAACTCTTTTATAAGAAATAAAAAAAGACCAACCTTTATATGGTTGGTCTTTAAAGTGGATCGCCAGGGGATCGAACCCTGGACCCACGGATTAAGAGTCCGTTGCTCTGCCAGCTGAGCTAGCGATCCATAACACAGCTATTAAATGATAGCATATTCCAAAGGGTTTGACAATGGTAAAACTTATACAAATTTTATATATGATATAATAACTTTTGGTATTTGGGAGGGATTTTACATGAGTAAAATTTTGGTTGTTGATGATGAAAAACCAATATTAGATATTGTCAAATTTAATCTAGAAAAAGAAGGTTATACTGTTGTTACAGCATCTGATGGTGAAGAAGCTTTAATGAAAGTTGAAAGTGAAGATCCAGATTTAATATTACTGGATTTAATGTTACCAAAAGTTGACGGATTAGAAGTGGCTAGAAAAGTACGAGCTAAGCATTCTACTCCTATTATTATGGTTACTGCAAAAGATTCAGAAATAGATAAAGTTTTAGGTCTAGAATTAGGAGCAGATGACTATATAACTAAACCATTTTCAAATCGAGAATTAATAGCTCGTGTAAAAGCCAATTTAAGAAGACAAAAAGTAATAAAAAATGAGGCTAAAACTAATAGTGGCACTAATAATTCTATTGAAATAGGCGATTTAAAAATTGATCCAGATGCTTATATTGTATCTAAACGTGGTGAAGATATTGAATTAACGCATCGTGAATTTGAATTGTTATATTATTTGGCTAAGCATATTGGTCAAGTAATGACTAGAGAAAATTTATTACAAACAGTTTGGGGATATGATTATTTTGGAGATGTTAGAACAGTTGATGTAACGATGCGTCGTTTAAGAGAAAAAGTAGAAGATAATCCAGGACATCCAACGTGGTTAGTTACTAGGAGAGGTGTTGGTTATTATTTACGTAATTCAGAAAATGAGGACTAGAGGGATTTTTTGTGAAACGTAATAATAAAGTTAAATTTTTTAAATCTATTAATTTTAAAATAGCACTAACGTTTACACTAATGTTATTAGTTACTTTAGAAATCGTTGGTGTTTTTTTTGTTAAGCATTTGGAACAACAAAATATTAATTCATTTAAGCAACAAGTACAATTACCGGCTTATGTTGATAATTCTTTATCTGAACAATTGAATAGAAGTAATACTAAAAAGGCAAATAAAGAAATTAAAAGCATATTAACGAATGTTAATAATCCTGATATTACCGAAATTAGAGTAGTTGATAATAATGGAATTATTCGAGGAACAAGTGATAGTGCTAATAATAATTTGGTAGGACAAAAAACGACTAATTTAAATATTAAAAATGCTATTTATAATGGTCGTACTTATAAGCATAATGAAAATAATTTAAAAAGTAATGATAGATATTATGTTTCAATTGTTCCATTGTTAAATAATAGTAATGGAGGTCATAATATTGTAGGAGCATTATATGTTCGCGCATCTTTAACAAATGTTTATAAAAATATACGTAGTATCACAATTATTTATTTCTTTGCGGCTTTAATTGCTATTATTTTGGGTTTATTTATGTCATACATAATTGCTAGAGCGATTACTAAACCCATTTATGATATGAGAAAACAAACAATTCAAATTTCTCGTGGTAATTATAAAGGAAAAGTACGTGTATATGATAGTGATGAGTTAGGACAATTAGCTGGGATGCTTAATAATTTAGCTGTGAGAATGTCTGATAGTCAAGAAGAAGTTAAGTCAGAACAACGGCGATTAAATTTAATTTTGCGACACATGACTGACGGAATAATAGCTACGAACAGAAGAGGACAAATAGTTAATATTAACAAAACCGCCTTAGATTTTTTAAATCAAAAAGAAGAGGATGTGAAACAAGCCTCTATTTTAGATGTTTTACAAATACGTAATAAATATTCTTTGCGTGAACTTAGTAGTGGAAAAATAGAAATTACTCAAAATTTATCTAATGAAGATAGAGATTTAATTGTACACGAAAGTTTCTCATTAATTGAAAGAGCAAACGGTGAAATAACAGGATTGGTTGGTGTTTTACATGATGTTACTGAGCAGCAAAAAGTTGATGAAGAAAGAAAACAATTTGTTTCTAATGTTTCTCATGAATTAAGAACACCGTTAACTTCAGTAAGATCATATGTAGATACTTTAAACGAGGGTGCTTGGCGAGATAAAGAATTAGCACCTAAATTTTTAAAAGTTATTCAAAGTGAAACTAATCGTATGATTCGCATGATTAATGAACTATTAGACCTTAGTCGTATTGATGCCGGCACGGCTAAATTAAACTTAGAAGTGGTTAATTTGAATGGCTTATTAAATTATATTATTAATAGGTTTGACATTATGATTGACGATGAATCTATAAGTAAGCAATATAAAATTAATCGTATATTATCTGAAGAAGCGTTATGGGTTGAAATAGATACAGATAAATTTATTCAAGTTATAGATAATATTATTAATAATGCTATTAAATATTCTCCAGATGGAGGAACAATTAATTGTGAACTAAGTAAAAAGGATAATAATGCGATTATTAGTGTTTCTGATCATGGTTTAGGTATTCCTAATAAAGAAAAAAAGCATATTTTTGATCGTTTTTATCGAATTGATAAAGCAAGATCTAGAGCTCAAGGAGGCACGGGTTTAGGTTTAGCAATTTCAAAAGAATTTATAGAAATGTTTCATGGAAAAATTTGGGTAGATAGTATAGAAGGAAAGGGATCTACTTTTAATATTTCTCTACCATTAGAAGATGTGGATGGAGATGATTGGAATGAATAAAATGTATAAACATACATATAAAAAGATATTACCAATATTATTAGTTATTTCTATAATTATTAGTTTAATTTTTTCTTTTTTTATGTGGATTGATCCGTTTCAGTTAGGATATTTTCATAAGAAACAAGAAATTGTTAATAATTCAGGAATAGTTTCTAGAAGTATAAATGAGATATTTAAACCTACGCAGGTTGTTGAAACCGATAATAATGGAAATATGAAAGTTTATACAAACTTGCAGACTAATTTAACAAGTGAAATTGTAAATGATATAAAATCTTGGAAAATGAGTAATTTGAGGCAAATTAGTCACAATAATAAGCAAACATATCAATCAATATTACAACAAAAAAATACTATACAATTATACTATCCAGATAATATAGGCAATGATATTTTTAATAAAACATATCATCAACATTTAATGATGTCTTCTCATGTAACATTTTCTAAAATTGTATTTTTTCAAAAGAAAAGTAATTGTATTTATTTATTGAATGATAATAAGTATCAAATATATAAAGTAAGTTTAAATAAAGAACAAACTAAAAATATTAGTAAAATTTTAAAAAATCACAAAACGTATGAAATTTCTCCAATAATTAAAAAAAGTGGAGTTTTGTTTGTTTCTAAGGAACCATTTAGTATTCCACAATATAGTTATTTGGTAAGTAATCAAACAGTAAACACTGTTCTTAATTCTTTGTTTTCTTCTAGTGGTAATATTAATACCCATCATAACGGACAATATGATTATTATTATTCCGGAAACAAACATGTATCTGTAAATAATAGTAATAATAATGTTAATTTTGAAAATAATGAATCCAATGGGTATAAAAAAAATAATTTGAATCATAATTTAATGTCTAGTTATTTGTCCTTAAATAATAAAGGGTTATTTCAAGGAGTTGTTCATTATTTTGGAAATAGTAATAATGGAAAGAAAATAGATTATAGATATTTTATATATAATATTCCTATTTTTGATAGCAATTATGGAAATATAAATTGGGTTAATATGGGTAATAATCAAAAAATCTCATTTTCTTTGACTGATTTACAAGTACCGTTAAGGATAGAAAATAATAGTGTTTTACCAAGTTCACAGACAATACTTGATTCTCTTATTAATAAAGGCATTAAACTTAATAATATTAATCAATTAATAGTTGGTTATAAATGGATAACTGAAAACAATAAAAAACAAATTATTACGCTTAAACCGCAATGGTTTGTGATGATTAATCATAAATGGCATACGTATAAAGATTTGATAAAGTAGGAAAGATATATGAATTTTAGGAAAATTCAGTGGATATTTTTAATTATATTTATTAGTTTAGATTGTTTTTTGTTTTATTCTTGGAAACAAATGAATCCAAATGTAAATTATAATAATAATTCTTCATCTGTAATTAAAGAAATGGAATCTGATTCAATTAGTTTACCTAAAACATTATCTAGTAGTGAAAGATCAGGATATTACTTATCTGGAAATATTAATAACCAAGAATTAATTAATCAAAGTAAAGAACAAGTACAATTAACTAATTTAGGTATTATTGGATCATTAAGACATAATATTAGTTCCATTAATAATTCAGTAATATATAAGAATATAGTTAATGGTTCACATTATAAATATAATAAAAAAATGTCGGATGTCTTAAATAGAAAAGTATTTTTACAAAAAACAAAATATGGTTATATATTTGATTCAACAGGAGAAATTCGAGTCAGATCGTTGAATTCATATGCTTCATCATATATTCAGAACTATGTTTATAATATAAAAGCATTACGTGAAAAAATGTCGACGATTAGTGAAAAAAAAGCTTTGATTAGTTTATATCAAAATAATGAAATCACTAATAATACTAAAATATTATGGGGACAGTTTGGATATTCTAAATTGTTAGAAACAAATAAGAAATATATTTTTATACCAACATGGATTTTTGCGTTAAAGGAAAAGAATGCCAATTATATGGTTATTAAAAGAGTAAATGCCTTTAATGGTTCAGTTATTAAAACAAGTAATTCAACAGTACAAGTGGATAACAATTAATGATAAGTTTGAATAAAAATTATAATAATAAATCTTTTATTAAACAAAAAATATTAAAAAAAGATAATTTAAAAATTAGTGTATTAGCTAGTGGAAGTACAGGAAATGTCACTTATATAGAAAGTGAAAAAGAAAAACTTTTAATTGATGCTGGATTATCAGGAAAGAAAATTGAGGAATTACTAAATCAAATTGGACATTCTTTGAGTGAAATTGACGGGTTATTAATAACTCATGAACATAATGATCATTCTCATGGAGCAGGGGTAATATCTCGTAAATATGATATTCCTATTTATGCAAATAAAGACACATGGAATGCAATGGGAAAATTAATTGGAAATATAAAATTACAAAATAAATGTGATTTTGAAAATAATAGTTTAAAAACTATAGGAGATATTGATATTGAAAGTTTTAGAGTTTCTCATGACGCAGTAAATCCACAATTCTATGCAATTCACTATAATAATAAAACATTTGTTATTATAAGTGATACAGGATACATATCAGATTATGTTCAAGGAGTAATAAAAAATGCTGACGGTTATTTATTTGAATGTAATCATGATTTAGAAATGTTAAGAAGTGGACAGTATCCTTGGTCTTTGAAAAGAAGAATTATGAGTGATACAGGTCATTTATCTAATATAGATGCTGCTAATTATTTGAGTAAATTAATAGGTAATAAAACTAAGAACATTTTTTTGGGGCATTTAAGTCAAAATAATAATCAAAAAGACTTAGCTAAAATAACCGTTTCTTCAATTTTAAAAGAACATGATTTTAATGTTGATAATGATTTTATATTAAGAAATACTGACTTTGATAAACCGACAGATATTATGGATATTTAACATGTGAATAAAAGGGTGTATAACTTAAATTAAAGTTTTATTTTTAGTTTTAAAAAATGTAAAAATTGTTGATAAATAATCAACAAGTAGATCGTTAATTGTGCATAAATATAATTGTTAGTTTAGGTAATCACCTAATAATCCTTGTATTATCGATTTTTTATTTAAGTTTCTACTAAGTTAATATCTGTGGATAAAAATATTAAAAAAGATTAAAGAAAATAACAAGTTTGTGTAAATAAAAAGTTTAAAAAAGAATTAAATTTGTGGATAACATGATAAAAGTAGAAATCATTAGTGTTGGAAAATTGAAAGAAAATTTTTGGAAATCGGCCATAAATGAATATGCTAAAAGGTTAAAGGTTTTTTGTAATTTTAGTATTTTGGAAGTTAAAGATGAAAAAATAGCAGATAATATTAGCGATAATGAAATTACAAAAATAAAAGAAATCGAAGGAAAACGAATTTTAAGTAGAATTAAGCAAGATTCATTTATATTTTGCTTAGATATGCGAGGCAAGGAATATTCGTCTGAAAAATTTGCAGCAAGATTAAATAAATTGGCTACGTATGATACATCTAAGTTTGTCTTTATTATTGGTGGATCCTTGGGATTAAGTCAAGAAGTACTTAATATGGCTGATGAAAGAGTTTCTTTTGGAAAATTTACTTTACCGCATCAATTAATGAGAGTGGTTTTAACTGAACAAATTTATCGTAGTTTCATGATTAATAATGGCCGAGTTTATCATAAATAGTTAATTAATTCTATATACCCATTTACGATTATCTTGTTTTAGTAATTCATCTGCACTAGCAGGACCCATTGAACCAGGAATATAATTTGGAAAAATGGGTTCTTTTTTATCCCAATATTTTTGTATAACATCAATAAATTTCCATGAGTAAGAAATTTCTTTCCATGATGCAAAATTTGTTTGATCTCCCTTTAAAATATCATGGATTAAACGTTCATAAGCGTCGGGAAATTTATTACTTGTTATAGTGTCTTGATAAAAGTTTAAATTTATAGGTGATAGTTTCATATTCATTTCTTGTTTAACTGTCATGGTGTTTAATGTTAATGAAAAACCATATTTAGGCTCCACAAAAATGGTTAATATATTTGGATTTAAAAAGTTTTGATGGGTGTAGTTATTGGATGTGAAATTGAATAAATCTATTAGAGGTTTTTTAAAAGTAACATCAATTCTTGTAAATTTATCATTCAACCTTTTTCCAGTTCTAATATAGAAAGGCACTCCTAACCAACGATTATTATCGAACAATAACTTACCGGCAACAAAAGTGTTTGTGTTAGAGTTTGCAGGAATATTTTTTTCATCACGATAAGCTTTACAGCCGTTATTAGCTGCATATTGACCTCTAACAAAGTATTTATTTACTTCGTAATCTTTATATATGCGTAATGCATGTAAGGCTTTTACTTTTTCAACTCTGATATCTTCATCACTGAAAGTGACAGGTTGATCCATGGCTAATTGTGCAGCAATTTGTAAAATATGACTTTGAACCATATCACGAAGAGCACCAGCTTTATCGTAATAATTAGCACGATTTTCAATGCCAATTTTTTCACTTAAAGTTATTTGAATATTATCGATATAATGATTATTCCATAAAGATTCTATTATTGTATTACTGAATCTAACTGCTTGAATATTATGAACCATTTCTTTCCCTAGATAATGGTCAATACGATATATTTCATTTTCATTGAAAACTTCGTTTAATTGGTCATTTAAATGCGTTGCTGATTTATAGTCAGTTCCAAAGGGTTTTTCTATGACCAGTTTATTTTGTCCTGTATTAGAAAGTAATTGTTCAGATTTTAAATAGTTAGATACTGTACTAAATAAATTGGGAGCAATTGAAAGATAGAAAATACGTTTAGATGGTATGTTGAAAACTTTTTCTTTACTTTGTATTTTTCTTTTTAAGTTAATGTAATTATGGTGATTTGTTAGATCTAATGGACAATAAGAACAATGCTTAACAAACTCATCTAGAAGATCAAATTTAAATAATTTGTTATTAATTATGTTTTCATTTCTTATTAAAATATCTTTAATTATCTTTTGATACTCTGAATCAGACCAATTAGTTCTTGAAACACCAATGATAGCAAAATGATTTTTTAAATTGCCTCTTAAAAATAATTTAAATAGTGATGGGTATAATTTTCTTTTAGCTAAATCTCCAGAAGCGCCAAAAAGAATAATGCTTTCATCGTATTCAGTAGCCATAAAACTCTCCTTATATGTAATTCATATAAGTATATTTGTTGTATTTATTATATAGCAAATTTAATTAATTTAATTGTTTCAAATTGTAAATTAGTGAACAAAGTTTTATCATATAATATAGAATTATAATAATTCTAAAAAGAACTTTGGAGATTAGCTTATGAAAGTTATTATTATTGGAGCTACACATGCAGGAACTTTTACAGCTCAAGAATTAATAGAAAAACACCCAGATTATGAAATAACCGTTTATGAAAAAAATGATAATTTATCGTTTTTATCTTGTGGAATTGCCTTATGGGTAGGAAATCATATATCTAATCCAGATAAAATGTTTTATTCAAGTCCTAAAGCATTAGCCGATTTAGGTGTTTTAATGAAAATGAAACACGAAGTATTAGATGTCGATGTTGATAATAAAAAATTAAAAATAAAAGATTTGGATTCAGGGAATGAATTTACAGATACTTATGATAAGTTAGTAGTAACTACTGGATCATCTCCAGTTATTCCTCCGATAGAAGGAATTCATAATGACAATGTTTATTTATGTAAAGATTTTACTGATGCCCAAATTTTGAAAAACAAAGCAGATAAAATTGATAGTGCCATTGTTATTGGTGCAGGATATATAGGTGCCGAATTGTCAGAACAATATGCTCGAACAGGTAAAAAAGTAACTTTGATTGATGCTTTACCGAGAGTTTTAGCGAAAAATTTTGATTCAGAAATAACTGAAAGAATTGAAAAAGAATACACCGATCATGGAGTAACTTTAGCATTAGGTCAAAAAGTTCAAAGTTTTAGTGGTGATGATAAAGTTACTGTTAAAACAGATAAAGGAGAATATACAGCCGATATTGCAGTTTGGTGTGCTGGATTTAAACCTAATACTTCTCTAATGGAAGGTAAGGTAGAAATGATGGATAATCATGCCATTAAAACTGACGAGTATATGAGAACAAGTAATCATGATATTTTTGCAGCTGGAGATGCTACAAATGTGTTATATAATCCTACTGGGAAACCTGATTATATACCATTGGCAACAAATGCAGTTCGTCAGGGAATTTTAGTTGGTAGAAATATTGATAAACCAGTAGAAAAATATATGGGAACACAAGCATCGTCTGCTGTCGAATTATTTGATAAATGTATAGCATCATCAGGATTAACAGTTGAAGGCGCTAAAGCAAGAAATGTTAAAGTAGATGCCGTTACAATTGAAGAAATGTATCGTCCCGAATTTATGATGTCCACTAATCCAGTTTTATGTAGATTAACCTGGGATCCTGAAACACATCGAGTATTAGGTGGAGCATTTTATAGTGATCATGATGTTTCTCAGTCTGCTAATGTTATTTCTTTAGCAATTCAAAATAGAATGACGATTGAAGAACTTGCAATGGTAGATATGCTATTCCAACCTAATTTTGATCAACCAGTTCATTGGATCAATAAAGTTGCTATGGCGGCTGTTAATAAAGCTCAAAACAAGTAATTTAACTTTTAAAGAAGATTGGGTGTGTATATAAATACTTAATCTTCTTTTTTGTTGTTCAAATAGTGTAGAAATTTTTAAAAAAGATTAAAGAAATTAAAAAAAAATTAAAGAAAAGACATTTTATTGAAAATAAAATAGAGTTTTAAAATTACATATGGTATAAACAAAATGGTTCCAATAAAGGAGGAAATATTATCGGAGTAACGATAAATCCGTGCATTTATTTTTTAAATGCTAAAAACGCAATGGATTATTACCATGAAGTTTTTGGTGCAGAAATCATTAAACGACAACCAATTAGTCAGAAAATGGCTGATTCGTTAGAATTAGTTGATATTGATTTAGAAAATTCAACAATGTATGGATGTTTTAAGATTTTTGAAACATTGATTGTTTGTTCTGATGATCTAATAGGACGTCCACAACACGCAACTAATATTTCAATAATGTTAAGATTTGATAAGAATAACAGTGACGACAGTGTTGCTGCGCAATCCTTTTTTGATAAAGTAAGTAATTCTGGACGAGTACAAGTTACAGAACCGTATTGTGAAAATACCATTTATGGTGGTAAATATGGATCATTCACAGATGAGTTCGGTGTTAATTGGATTGTTTCTTGTTCAGATAGTTTTGATGTCAAAGAAGAAGAATAATTTTAAAGAGTTCATTTTGAACTCTTTTTTTAATTAATATTTTGATCAATTATTCACAATAAAACAAAATAATTATTTATTGTTTTAATAAGATTTATAAATAAATTTAATAATGGCAATAGTCATTTAAGACCAAAAATGTTAAAATTATCACATAATAAAGATAAATGGAAGTGATAATTATGACAGATTTTAAAGAAAAATATGGACAATATGCTGTAGTAATTGGGGGGGCAGCAGGACTAGGTAAAGCTACTAGTTATAAATTAGCTGATAATGGATTAGATTTAATTGTTGTTGATCGAAGTCAAGAATATTTGGATCAATTCAGAACTAGTTGTGCAAAAGATTATCCTAATTGCGATGTTATCACTATTCAAGGCAATTTAACTGATCCTAATGTAATGGACAAAATTTTTGCAGTTTCTGATAAAAAGAGCGTTGGTTTTTTAAGTTATGTAGTTGCGTTCCATAAATTTGGAAAATTACAAGATTTATCTTTTGACGAACATTTATCTATTTTAAACGTTAACGTAATTAACTTTATAAAGTGCATGCAACATTATGTTAAGATTTTTGCTGAACAAGGACATGGTGGTATCCTAAATTATTCTAGTTTAACTGGAGTAACGACATCTCCTTATAATGCCGAATATGGTGCAGGAAAAGCTTACATTAAAAGTATTACTCAAGCTGTAGCTTATGAAGGAGAAAAAGAAGGAATTGATGCTATGGTTGCAACGTTGGGAGTTACTTTAACACCTACTGAATTAAAAAATCAACCTGGTGGTGAAGCAGGCGCTGCTGTTCAAAAGATGGGTATGACACCTGAAGATACTGTAGATGAAATTTTCGAAAACTTTGGTAAAGTTCATTCTTATTATGTTGGTGATCATCCTAAGGCTCAAGTAAAGAAGTGGAAAACTGAGATGACAGAAGATGAAGTTGCTGCTTATATGGGTCGTTTTTACGAATAACATCTTTATTAATAATTGATTATTTTAAAGGAGAATCTTTTAGATTCTCCTTTTTTTATATAAGTGTTAGAAAGCTGACTTTTTATAAAATAATATTGTGAAATAATGAGCATGTAGGAAGGAGGTATTTATGAAAAAGGAGAAATTAGAATTTTATGGCGGTCCTTATGCTGCATTAATTCCGATATTATTTTATGTTTTCTTATCTTTTATATTTGTTTTAGTTTTGCATGTATCTGGAATGGAAGCAATGGAAATTGCCATTTTTATTGGTGTTCTATTGGGATTTTTGCTTAGTAAAAATCGTGCGATGTATTGGGATACATTAGTTGATGGTTTAGGTAATTCTAAAAATGCACGATTAGTTTTTGTATTTTTAATGAATGGTGTTTTTTCTAAGTTGTTAGTAGCTGGTAAAGTGGGACAAGGATTAGTTTGGTTAGCTATGATATGTCATATACATGGAGCAGCTTTTACTGTTTTTAGTTTTATTGGTACAGCGTTATTAGCTTTAGGATCAGGAATGCCTTTTGGAGCATTGTTTTCTGCTATAGCATGTTTCTTTATTCCTGGGATTTTATTAGGATGTAATCCCTTGGTATTAATTGGTTCAATTATTGGTGGAGTATATTGTGGTGATAGTTTTGCTCCTAGTTCTCAAGTTACAGCTGTTGCCTTATCAGTTTCTACAAATTCTAAAACTGGTGAAACAGCTGATTTGAACAAAATGTTAAAAGAACGTAGTCCGTGGATGATATTAGCAACTATTATTACTATAATTTTGCTTTTTATTTTCGGTGGTAATGGAGTTCAAAAAAACAATTTACAGGCTTTAAAACATTTTGCAGATCCACGTGGATTAATAATGTTGTTGGCCATAATATTAGTTGTAATTTTATGTTTAAAAACTAAAGATATTCTTTTTAGTTTGACATGGAGTACTGTATTTGGAACTGTTATTGGTTTGTTGTTTAAAGTATTTCCTTTTCAAGCAGTTATTTCTTTTCATCCAAAGGCACAATTACCGGTTAATGGATTTTTAGCTCAGGGAATTCAAACCATGACTCCTTTAATTATTAATTGTATTTTTGTTTTTGGAATGATTGCTACATTACAAAGAAGTGGTTGTTTCAAACAAATTTGTACTGCTTTAACTAAACATAAGTTTATTCAAAGTCCAATCGGAGCTGAAACAGCGACCGCTGTAGGAATGGGAATTGTAAATACTTTAATGGCTGGTGGAGATGTTCCTGCTATTTTATTGTTTGGTAATATAGCTGATGATTTAGGACATGTAGCAAAAATTGAACCAGAACG
>JADIMP010000011.1 GCA_017694665.1 Candidatus Gallilactobacillus intestinavium | reverse complement strand
ATTCGTTTTGATACATTGCCGATCGTTGAAATAAAGTAACTTGGTGACCAAAGATGGTTCTTATATAAAAGAACTCGTGTTTCAGGGTGCTTTTTGAACCAGATACGAGCGGACGCACCTTTGAGTGCTTTCACAACTTGAGCTGGTGTTTCTGTTGGTGGAAAACTGATCAACATATGAACGTGATCGGGCATCACTTCTAAGTGTTCAATCGTGAAATTACGGTCATGAGCGAGCTGATTGATGATTTGTTTCATATCATTTCTTAATTCATCGGTTGTAAAAATCTGCTTGCGATATTTAGTAACGAATACAACATGAAAATTAAAGTCATATACGTTAGTTCTGTTTCTTATAATCATTTTTATTAACATCTCCTATTCACTGATATTATATCATAAAATTCATCTTTTGTAATTTATATATGTTATAATATTAACAGATAGAAAAGAGGTGAATTTAAATGTTAAAAGGAATGAAACTGAAAGCATATCCTAACTGTGAACAACGTCAAACATTATTCTGCATGTTTGATAATCAACGCTTTGTTTGGAATCAAATGTTGAATATGCTGAACGAACGTTATGAGAATAATAAAAAGTCAATTTTTCCATCATCATACGAACTTGATCTTTGTGTAACTCAACTTAAACGTGAATATTCATTTTTAAGTATCAGTGATAGTACCGCTCTTCAAGTTGTAGATAAGCAATTAATTGATGCTTTTAAACGCTTTTTTAAGCGAATTGGTGGACACCCAAATTTTCATAGCCGTAAGGCTAGTAAAAAGAGTTTCACTGGTAAAAGTAAAATTCAAGTTGTAGGTACGCATTATGTTAAGATTCCTAAGTTAGGATACTTAAAGGTTTCAAATACTGCTGGTATTCAAAATCATAAGATTAAAAGATACACCGTATCTTTCAATTCAACGGGCAAGTTTTTCTTATCAGTTAACTACGAAGATGAAAACCAAGTCTTTGATAAAACTGAAAATTCCGTTGGCATTGATTTGAATACTGGTGAATTAGCTGTATTTTCAGATGAAACACGGATTCCGTCATTGAACTTAAAACCATTAGAACGCAAATTACGAGTTGAACAACGTAAATTATCACGCCGTTATTTGCGAGCTAAAGTTGAAATAGATTTTGATAAGACGTTCAAGTCGAAAGACAAGCAACGTGATTTGCTTGATTTCCCTAATTATCAGCGTCAAAAACGAGTCGTAGCTCGCATTCATGAGAAAATCAGAAACAAAAGACGTGATTACATTCAAAAAATCACGACTGACATCGTAAAAAATTACGATGCCATCGTGATCGAAGATTTAAAAGTATCTAATATGCTTAAGAATCATCACTTAGCTCATAAGATTGAACATCAATCATGGTACGAATTTAGACGAGAACTTGAATATAAATGCGAATGGTACGGTAAGCAATTAATCATTGTTAGTCCAAACAACACATCTCGTATTTGTTCAAGCTGTGGACAAAAGAATCATGAATTTGATAATTTACCACAAAGTGAATGGCTTAAAACTCGTGAATGGACATGTCCAACATGCCATCAACACCATGACCGTGATGTAAATGCAGCAATGAATATTTTAAATAAAGGACTAACAGCATAATTAATGTTAGTTAGGTCAGGGACTGGCCTTGGTAAAATAGATCGACCAATACTTTCAAACATATGAAAACGAAGTTCTCAATGATTTGTTAGCAAGTTGATTGTTCCCAGAAACCCGGTACTTCAGTGCCGGTGTAGTTCATAGGTATTTTTGAACGTACTGGTTTTAAAAGTTATAAAGGTCATTATTCGCCAACTTTATTGTTAAAAAATGTTAGTAAAGATAAGAAAATTTTAACTAACCATTTATGGTTAAATTATTGTAAATCATTTTTAAAGTTAGGTAAATTACATAAAGGCGATATTATTCAATTTGATGCTAGAGTAGATGATTATTATAAAGGTTACTGGTTGCAGAAACAGCATGATTATAAATTAAGTTATCCAACTAAAGTATCTCTATTAAATAGCAATCATCAATTTGAAGAATTACCTATTAATGATAATCATGCTTTAATTGGTTATATTTTAAATGATAATAAAAAATTTTATAAATCAACAATGCGTGGTACTACAGATGATGATTTTTATAAAGATGCTTATAATCAATGGCAAAAACAATATAAATAATTATTTAGGAGTATTAAATTAAGTTTAATACTCCTTTATTTTTTATTATATAAAATGTATATAAATGTATTCACACAATGCTAAATATATTATATAAATATGATATAACAAAGGAGAAAAGATATGTCAAAAATATATAATTTAAGTCAAGCAGCAAAAATATTAAATGTTAGTAAAGGTACTTTACAAAGATGGGATAGACAAGGCTTATTTATAGCTAAGCGTACTAATACTAATAGAAGATTTTATACTGAAGAAGATATTAATAATTATTTTGAAGATTCTAAAAGAAGAGGATTTAATAGAAATATCTTTTTTGTTAATAATAAAGAAAATAAAGAAGATATAATGGAATTTATTAATAATAAAAAAAT
>JADIMP010000086.1 GCA_017694665.1 Candidatus Gallilactobacillus intestinavium | reverse complement strand
AAATTCAGAATATATAAATGCCATTAAAAATGCTGGAATTGATTTAATGTAGAGGAAACTAATATGGAAACGTTATTAACGAAAGATCTTATTAGGCTAGCTAATGACTTAGTATCAAATAATAAAAATTTAGAAGGCTTTGTCCCTGGAGAAGGAAGTTTAAATCCAAAATTTGTTTTAATAAGTGAAGCTCCTGGAGCGAAAGAAGCAGAATTAAGTCATGGATTTCAAGGAGTTTCAGGAAAAGAATTAGATAAATGGTTGAATTTTATTAATGTTAGTAGAAAAGATATTTATTTAACAGGAACAGTTAGATCAAGACCATTTAAGCAAAAAAATGGAAGAAAAAGCGACCGTAAGCCTAACGTTAAAGAAATTAAAGATTTTTCTCCTTTATTAGATTATGAGTTGAAATGTTTGAAAGATAAATTACTAGTAACTTTAGGAGGAACTGCGATAAATAGATTATTAGGAAAAGATTATAAAATCAGTAAATGTCATGGAATTTTATATAATAAACCAATTTTATTTTTGAAGGAAAATCATTTTGAATTTACTGATTACTCATGTAATATTTTGCCTTTATTTCACCCATCTTATGTTCGTAGATTTCCAGGTAAACGTGACTTAGTTATTAAAGATTTAAAATATTTAAAGGAATTATTAGGTAATTAATGAAAAAGTTTTACGCAATTAAAAAAGGTCGCAAAATAGGTATTTTTGATAGTTGGGAAATTACTAAAAAATATATTGAAGGTTTTTCAGGAGCAATTTATAAAGGATTTTCTAATAAAAAAGATGCGGATAAGTGGCTAAAAAATGATATAAATAGTGAGCCAAATTCAAATAATAGTTGTATAAAGTTGTATACCGATGGTGGTTCACGGAATACAGGAAATAAAATAGGAGAACATGTTAGATCTACCGATAAAGCAGCTTGGGCTTATTTGATTTTAATTGGAGATAGTCAATATAGTGCCTCTGATGGTGAATATGGTTCTACTAATAATCGTATGGAACTTTTAGGCTTGTTGAATGGTTTAAATAAATTATTGGATTTAAAACTTAACAAGCAAACAATAGAAATTATTTTAGATTCTAAATATATTTTTAATGCATTAAATAATCATTGGATAACTAAATGGGCTAACAATAATTGGTGTAAAAGTGATGGGGAAAAAGTTGCTAATTGTTCATGCTGGCAACAAATTCTTTCAAAATTGGTTTTGTTTTCTAATATTAAGTTATCTTGGACAAAGGGGCATGCAGATAATTGGGGAAATAATTTTGTAGATAAATTATTGAATGACACAATGGATAAAATGGCATAAATTTACGCTTTATATGTAAAGTGGGCAACAGTTGATCCAAATAAAAACTTTTTATAAGAAGTATTCTGAAATCCCGAATTATTTAATTTGTTAGATAATTCTTTATAGTTCATAAATTTGTGTGTAGTTTTCTGTAAATAGTTATACTCTTCGTATGAATTAGCAAAAATCTTACCTAAATATGGTAGGATTTTTTTCATATAAAAATGCCAAAGAGGTTTTACAATAACATTTGTGGGTTGAGAACTTTCTAAACAAACAAATTGACCCTTTGGTTTTAATACACGGTGAATTTCTTTTAAGCCTGAGTCGAGATTTTTAAGGTTTCGTAAACCATAACCAATTGTTACTATATCAAAATAATTATTAGAAAAGGGTAGTTGTAAAGCATCAGCTTGTATTAAAGTTATTTTATTTTCTAAATTTAATTTTTTAATTTTTTTATTGGCAATATTTAGCATATTTTTACTAAAGTCTATTCCAAAAACATGACCGTTAGTAATTTTTTTAGCTAACGCAATTGTCCAATCTCCAGTACCACAACATAAATCTAAAATAATTTCATTACCTTTCAAAGATATTTTGTTATTGGTCACATTACGCCAATGATTATGTAGACCTAGTGAAATTATGTTATTCATTTGATCGTAATTTTTAGCTATTTTGTTAAATAAAAACTGTACAGATTGAGGTTTTTTAGGATCTAATGTCATTTAAATTATTTCACTCTTTCCTTTAATACCTGACATTTTAATAAATTTATTTTGATTAATAAAGTTCTTAATAAGTTGTTTGTTCTATAATTTAATAAATAAATGATTTAAAAGAGGGTTAGATTATGAAAAATGAAAAAGCTTGTACAACTGTTTTAGTTGGTAAGAAGGCCTCTATAGACGGTTCTGTAATGATCGCTAGAAATGATGATACCTTTTTACCAATTACACCACAAAAATTTTTAGTTAGACCTGCTTTCAATAGAAAAGATTTTGTTTTGAAATCAAATCAAAATAATTTTAGTGCAGTTTTACCTGAACACGGATATCGATATCAAGCTACTCCAAATGTTGATGTAGATAAAGAAGGAATTTATGATGAAAGTGGTTTTAATGAAAAAAATGTTGCTATGTCTGCAACTGAAAGTGTTTATGCTAATGAACGAGTGTTAGCGGTTGACCCTTTAGTGAAAGATGGCATCGCTGAAGATACTATTCAAACGTTAGTTTTACCGTTTATTGATTCTGCTAAACAAGGAGTTCAATATTTAGGAAAATTAATTGAAAAATATGGATCTGCAGAAGGTAATGGAGTTATTTTTGCGGATAAAAATGATATTTGGTATATGGAAATAGTCACTGGTCATCATTGGGTAGCTTCACGAATTCCGGACGATATGTATGCGGTTATTGCTAATCAAGTATCTCAAGAAAATATTGATTTATCTGACAAAAACAATTATCTAGTTTCTACTAACATAGAAAATTTTGTAAAAGATAACAATTTGAATCCCGATAGAGATCAATGGAATGTTAGACATATTTTTGGAACAAGTAACGAGAAAGATCGCCATTATAACACTCCGAGAGTATGGTTTGGCCAGAAATATTTAAATCCTGAAATAGAACAGGACCCTGAATCTAGTAATTTGCCATTTTTACGCCACGCCAATCGATTAATTAGTTTAGAAGATATTGAATATATAGAAGGTTCACATTATAACGAAACAAAGTTTGATCCACTAGGTTCAGGAGAAAAAGCCGATAAACTGCGTTATCGTCCTATTTCGTTAAATAGAACTCAACAAAGTCATGTTTTACAAATTCGTAATAATGTTCCCGATGATTTATCAACAATTATGTGGATTTCTATTGGAGTACCAAGTTTTACTCCTTTTATTCCATTTTATGGAAATTCTATTGATACTGATAAAACATTTAATAATACCTCTTTGAAGTTTAATATTAATGATGCTTATTGGATGTACAGGACTGTAGCAATGTTAGTTGAAAGCCATTACAGTAAATTTGTACAAATGGATTTAGATTACTTGTCAGAATCACATGAAGAATTAAATAGAATGATTAAAAAAATAGATTTGGAAGTTAAAAGTAAATCGTTATCAGGAAGTCAATTAACTGAATTTTTAACCGAATCAAATCATAAAATTGTTGATCATATGCGTAGTAAAACAATGAATTTAATAGGTAATTTAATTACTAATGGTCTTGAGCTTTCTAAATTAACTTTTAATATGGATAAAAACTTATAATTTTATATAGTTTTGAGGAATATATAATGATTATTGGAACTGAACAAGATTATCAAAATTTATTAAATACATTAATTGAATTACACATTGATTATAAACTTGTAGATCATCCCGCAGCGGATTCTACAGAAGAAGCAGATAAATATATTGAAGGATATAATGGTGTTCGTACAAAAACTTTATTTTTAAAAGATAAATATAAAAATTTTTATTTAGTAACAACGGATGATGTTAAACGGTTTGATTTTAAAAAGTTTCAAACTTTAGTTAATACTAAGCGTATTTCTATGGCTAATGAAGGTGATGTTAAGTTATTAGGATCTTATATTGGCATTATTTCTCCATTAAGTTTAATGAATAATACAATTGAAAATATAAAAATTTATTTTGATAAAGAAATGTTGGACGAAAATATTTTAACTTTTCATCCTAATATAAACACGCATACGATTTTCTTAAAAACTGAAGATGTTTTCTCTTTTATAGAAAAGCAAGGATATACTTATTCTATTGTCACACTGTAAATATTTAGAGATTTTTTATGCAAAAATTAAAAATTAAAAGAGGAAGAATAACACTTAGAGGGTATATCGATAAGCCAAATAAACAAATAGAAAATGTTGTTATTTTGTTGCATGGTTTTGGAGCGGATTGTGGACGGACAAAAGGATCTTTGATAAATGATTGTGCTAAATTTATGAAGCATAATGGTTTATTAGTCATACGCGTAGATTTTTATGGTTGTGGAAATAGTGATGGTATATTTAAAGATATGTCGTTATCAACACAACTAGAAGATGTTTCGGCAATGGTAAATATAAGTCGTATTTATTATCCAGATGCTAAAGTGATTTTATTGGGATTTTCAGAAGGAGGATTAATTGCTAGTTTGGCAGCTCCAAAATTGCGGATAGATAAATTAGTTTTGCTTGCTCCTGCTATTTCTATGTTGACAGAAATTAGGAGAGGTATATTGTTAGGAACTTCTTTTGACATTAAACATATTCCAAATGTCATTAATATTAGTAAAATTAATCAAACAGTTGGTAAAAAATTTATTATTGAATGTATAAATTGTAGTGAACAACAAATTTCTAGTTTTTATGGACCAGTATTATATTGTCAAAGTTTATGTGATGAATATGTTCCACAAGAAGTAGCATTAAAATATCAAAATTTATATTTTAATCGAATAAAAATCAGAAAATATGATAC
>JADIMP010000085.1 GCA_017694665.1 Candidatus Gallilactobacillus intestinavium | reverse complement strand
ATTTATTATTTATCTTTAATATATTACTATATATAAGTACGTTATTTAATGAGGAGAATTTAATGAATATTTGGGAAAATTACATAAATAGTTGGAAAAATATTTTTAACTATAAAGGTAAAGTAGGATGTAAGGAATATTGGTGGGATATATTTTGTATTAGCTTAATTAATTTAATAATTTTTTTGTTAAGGACCTCTTTGTTTAATTTAGGAGGAACTGTAGTTACAATAGTTAATATTGTTTTTTGGATTATTAATTTATTAGTTTTTTTACAGTATTTATCTTTATCTGTAAGACGTTTGCATAGTGCGAATTTAGCCTCACATTATCAGTGGTTTATGTTAATTCCTGTAATTATATTTTTTATACATTGTTTGCCTGATAATGAAATCAATAAAGATACTCCATGTTATACAATGCTCGATAATGGCGAAAGAATTAGTCTTCAATTAAATAAGAAGGGTTATGTTACAGGTATAGTACCTAATGCTTTTAAATACATGTTGCATAATTTATTTAATTTTAAAGGAAAAGTTAATCGAGGAAATTATCTTTGGGCTTGGATTAGTTGGAAGTTAGTTTCTGTTATTTATGAATTTTTGAGTGCCGTTGTAGTTACTTGCATATTTTTAGGTATGTTACAATCTCATGGACAATTAGGGCAAATGGCAATGGAAGCATATATGATGCCTAGTCTGGTTATGCCAGTAATTATTCATTTGTTTAGAGAAATAGTGATTATTTGTTTGTTTATTAATATTCCTGTGTGGGTACCCAAATTAGCTTTAAAAATAAGAAGATTACGCGAACAAGAAATAAGTCCATGGTGGGGACTATTAATTTTGATACGTACGGTAGGACAGCTAGTATTAATGATTGTTACATTAATGCCATCGAAAAACAGTGATAGCGAATTTCCTAGTTATGAAAAAGAAAAAACTGTTTAATTTATCAATTATCTTATTTGCTTCTTTGTTTATATTGAGTGGATGTTCATTCCATAAGAGTGAACAAAAATATAAACATTTGAATTTTGCAGTGAGTCCATCTATTTCATCTTTACCTTTATATGTGGCACAAGAAAAAGGATTTTTTAAAAAGCATCACTTGTCTGTAACGTTAACTAATGTAAATTTAAATTATGAAAGAGTTAATGGGTTAAAGCATCATCAATTTAATGGAGCAATTGTTGATATTCCTAAATTTATGATGTTTGGTGTTTCCAACGCTAAATTAGTTGCTCAAATTACTGGTTATACAGCTTTACTTACTAAAAATAATAATATTAACAATATTTCTGATTTATCTAACAAAAGAATCGGCACAATTGGTAATTCGATGGCCAATTATGATCTATTTAATTTAATAAATAAAAATAAATTACAAGTTAAATTAGTATCAACACCAAATAGTGAAGAATTGGTCAATTATTTTAATGAAAATACGGTTGATGCAGTTTTAGTTAGTGATCCTAATATTAGTTTATTAAGTCAGTTAGGCGGTAGAATAATTTGGCAGAGTAAGCCCAGTGAAGCTAATTTAGGTGTTATTTTTAGCAACAATGTAATTAAAAAGAATCCTAAAGATATTCGTAAATTTATTAAATCTTATGATGACGCAGTAAATTACATTAATGAACATCCAGATATTAATCGTTATCGTAAAATTTTATTAAATGATTTGTCTTATCCTGATAACAATTTAGATAGCATTGCTTTACCGCATTTTGATTATGCTGATAATGTTTCTAAAAAACGATTGTCTACATTAAGGCAGTGGTTAGTTAAAAAGGGAATAACTATAGGTAATGTAAGAGACTATGTTTCTTCTGTATTGGATAAATAAAAAAGTAGAGAGCTAACGGCTCTCTACTTTTTTATTGATTTTATTAATAATTATCAGCAATTTTTTTGATTTCTTGTAATATCCAGTTGTTAAATGCTACTTGATCTTCTTTTAAACAAACAGAAACATTAGTATCAGTATGGTAGGCTGAACGAACATCAGCAACTGTAGCTCCTAAAGCAGGACCTTCAGTAACCACATCTATCCAGTAATCTTTAGTTTGGAATGCTTCGGGATGAAGCAAGTAAAAGATAGTATTAGCGTCATGTACAGCAGTTCCTGAATCGCTGTGATCAAAATCGTGACTAATTATTCCATAAAGCATTTTACCAACTGGACCTAAAGGTTTAATTTTTTCAAGGGTATCATTTGTTAATAATGATTGTTTAGTAACATCCAGTCCTACCATTACCAATGGTATTCCAGAATTAATCATAATTTTACCTGCATGAGGATCACTAAACATATTAAATTCTGCTACGCTAGTCATATTTCCAGAATGTACAGATCCTCCCATAAAAACAATTTTTTCGATGTTACTTTTGACATCTGGATATTGTGTTAACAAAAGGGCGATATTAGTGAATGCTCCTGTAGAAATTAAAATAACTTTTTTATCGTTATTTTTAATCGTCTGGTATAACGCATTGACTGCATTCATATTAATAGGATTATTTGTTGGTTTATCAAAATTATATCCATCCATTCCACTTTCCCCGTGAACGTGTGAGGCATCTTCAAATTTTTTGATTAACGGATGAGAAGCTCCCTTTGCTATTGGAATATCTTTGTTAAAGAAATTGGTTATTTTTAAGGCATTAATAGTGGTTTTCTCAACAGAAACGTTACCAGCAACAGTAGTAATTAATTTAAGATTTAAGTTTGAATTATGTAAAGCTAGTGTTAGTGCCACTGCATCATCAATTCCTGGATCCATGTCCATGATAATATCGTAATTTTTCATGGTTTTATCTCCTAATTTGATATAGAACATTTATACTTGTATTATATAAAAATTAAATTAAAAAATATATGTTAGTGATAATTATGGATAAAACAGTATTAATCAAAAACGGCATTAATATTCGTGATTTAGGTGGTTTACCAGCTGAAAATGGGAAAATATTAAAGTATAAAAAAGTTTTAAGATCTGGAAAATTAGAAAATATTAGTAATATTGAATTTAAATATTTAATTGATAAATATAATTTATCGTTAATTGTCGATTTAAGAACTAAAAAAGAGATTATCAACCATCCTGATAGTAAATGCTTAGATATTAAATATTTGAATATTCCTGTATCAAAAGTAGATATGTCTCATAGTGAGACAGGCTTATCTCGGACAGAAGCTTTAAAAAGAACAGGTTATGGAAAACAACAAATGTTGTATATGTATCGAAATTTAATTACATCTAAGTATTCTCAGAAAAAATATCATGATTTTTTTGAAAATATTTTGTCTGTTGGTAAGCAAAAGTCTGTTTTGTTTCATTGTACTGCAGGAAAAGATCGTACAGGGTTAGCCTCAATTTACTTATTAAATGCTTTAGGCATTAAGAAAGAAGCAATAAAACAAGATTATTTAGATAGCAATAAATTTCTGCAAGATTATTTAGCCATGAAGTTTAGACAAATACCTATTTCTTCTAGAATAGTTAGAGAAAATTTAATGAGCCTTTGGAGTGTCAATACCGATTATTATGATTTTATATTGAAGACAATAAACGATTTTGCTGGTAATATTGATAACTATTTATCTAGTGTGTTAGGTTTAAATCTTGAAATCAAATCTTATTTACGTGAACGTTTTCTTCAATAAAAAAAGGACAAGTTTTCAAACTTGTCCTTTTTTTATTGAAAAATTTTGTTTGTATGATTTATATAAATAACAGATAAAATCATAAAAATATCTAGCATAATTAACAATATGAATAATGGATTCCAAGCGTGAATTATGTTATGGATATAACCAAAAGTTACTGGCCCAATGGCAGCAATAACATATCCAACAGATTGAGACATACCTGATATTGCAGCGCTTTGTTGGTGATTAGTTGTTTTTAAATTAAATAATGTCATTAACAATGAAAAAGCTCCTGTAGCTGACAAACCTAAAATAATAAACAAGCAAGCTAGTATGTATATATTAGTTGTATTGACTAACATTCCACCTATTCCGATTAAGAAACCTAAACCTATTAACAAGATTATAGTGTTTTGATGTTTTGATTTTTCAGCCCATATAGGAATGATATATGCTGAAGGTAGAGAGAAAAATTGAAATAAACTTAATAACATTCCGCCTGTATCAGAAGATAAGCCTCTAGATACTACAATAGTCGGCAACCATGTAATAAGTGTATAAAAAATTAGTGATTCTAGCCCAGCATATAGTGCCATTGCCCATGCTGTTTTCTTATACCAAACAATGTGATTGTAGTTTATTTCATTTTGTTTTTGTTGAATTTCTTTTTGAGGGACAGAATTTTCTTTAAGGATTGGTGTCCAAACTCCGATGTTAATGATTATTGGAATGGAAAAAATTAATATAGTTTTTTGCCATGACAGGATATTAGTTAATGGTACAGAAATACCTGCAGATATGGCGGAACATAGTGTCATGATTAAAGTGTAAATACTAGTTAACAAGCTAGTTTTATTTGGATAATATTCTGCAACTAATGATGGAAGTAAAACATTAAGGAAGGTTAGTCCTATTCCTATGAATATGGTTCCTATAATCATTAATGAAGATGAAAATATTCTGAATGAGTTACCGATTAATAGAATGATTAGTGAAACAAAAATAGAAAGTTCATTACCTATCTTTTTAGCAATAGGAGGTACTATAACAGATAATAAAGCAAAACAGATTAATGGGATTGTTGTAAGAATTCCGATAATACTTTTAGAAATGTGTAATGATTGTTGAATGAAATTTAATAATGGAGGGATTGAAGTAATAACCATTCTTAAATTAGCGCTTAATAATATTATGCCTAATAAAATCAAAAAATTATGTTTTTTTATTTTCATTTTTAACCTCATTATCATTTTTTATAAGTTAAATTAACAGAATTAAACTAAATCTAATCCTAGTTATGAAAACATTAAGATTAGCTTATAAGTTTAAGAAAAGGTAAAGATTAACTTTCCCATTATACCATGCAAATCGCTTAATACCATATATTGAGTAGGATAATTTAATAACATACTATATATTGTGTTTTTGATAATAATGATTATTCTAAAAATGTAATTCTTTTTAAGAGGTAATTGGTATGTTAGAAACGCAAACTAAAACAAAAGTAACAAACAGTTCATGTTTGAATAATTTAAAAGATAAACCCGTGATAAAACGTGATGGAACTGTTACAAAATTTTATCCATATAAAATTCAATATATATTGAATCAGTTAAAGTTGACTAGTGATCAACAAATTAATATTAATCACCAACTTATTAATTTTTTTAAAAATAGTGAAAGCATTAAAACTATTGATATTTATAATGAATTAATTTTGGTTTTAGAAAAAAATAATTTGTTTGATGAATCTAAAAAATATCAACAAGTCTTTGTACAAAATCAGAAGCAATTTAATAATGCAATTAGTATAGAAAAAAACGTTAATCGTTTATTTAATAAAGATGAAGATGTGATTCATGAAAATGCTAACAAAGACAGTAATGTTTTTAATACTCGTCGAGATTTAGAAGCTGGATCAGTTAGTAAGGCTATAGGATTAAGAATGATGCCTGAAATTGTTGCTAAGGCTCATTTAAGAGGAGATATTCATTGGCATGATTTAGATTATTCTCCTGCTTTTCCTGAAACTAATTGTTGTTTAATTGATTTTAAAGGAATGTTTGAAAAAGGATTTAAAATTGGAAACGCCTGGGTTGATTCACCTAAATCTATCCAAACAGCAACTGCACAAATGTCTCAAATAATTGCTAATGTTGCTTCGTTACAATATGGTGGGTGCTCTGCTGATCGTATAGATGAAGTTTTAGCTCCTTATGCTAAATTAAATTATTTAAAACATTTGGATGATGCTAAAAGATGGATTTCTCCTGATAAACAAGAGGATTTTGCAAAGGAAAAGACTAAAAAGGATATTTATGATGCTATGCAGGCATTAGAATATGAAATTAATACATTGTATTCCTGTCAAGGACAAACTCCGTTTACTACTATTAGTTTTGGATTAGGAACTAGTTGGATTGAAAGAGAAATTCAAAAATCCATCTTAAAAATAAGAATTGAAGGATTAGGTAGCGAAAAAAGAACTGCAATTTTTCCTAAATTAATTTTTGCTTTGAAAAGAGGATTGAATTTAAATCCTGGAGATCCTAATTATGATATTAAACAGTTGGCTTTAGAATGTTCAACTAAGCGGATGTATCCTGATTTATTAATGTATGACAAACTAGTAGAAATTGCTGGTGATTTTAAAGCTCCTATGGGATGTCGTTCATTTTTACCTGCTTGGAAAAATGAAAAGGGTCAAAATATTAATTCTGGTAGATTGAATTTAGGTGTAGTTACAGTTAATTTACCAAGGATTGCTTTGGAATCTGAAGGAGATAAAAAATTATTTTGGGAAATTTTTGATGAAAAATTAGAGATATGTAAGCAAGCATTATTTTATCGAATAGAGAGGACAAAGGAAGCAAAACCAACAGACGCTCCTTTACTATATATGTATGGAGCTTTTGGTAAAAGATTAAAAGAAACGGATAGCGTTGATGAAGTATTTAATCATTATCGTGCAACTGTTTCTTTAGGATATATTGGGATATACGAAGTATGTACACAATTTTATGGTAGTAATTGGGAAAATAACCTAGAAGCACGCCAGTTTGCTGAAAGTATAGTTAAAGCATTAAAACAAAAATGTGAAGATTGGAAAAAAGAAAAAGATTATTGGTTTAGCTTATATTCAACACCAGCAGAATCTTTAACTGATACTTTTTGTAAAAGTGATATTAAAAAGTTTGGAAAAATTAAAGATATAACAGATAAGGAATACTATACTAATAGTTTCCATTATGATGTTCGAAAACATCCTACACCGTTTGAAAAATTATCATTTGAAGAAGTGTTTCCACATTATGCTTCAGGTGGTTTTATTCATTATTGTGAGTATCCAAATTTACAACAAAATCCTAAAGCATTAGAAGCCGTTTGGGATTGGGCTTATGATCATGTTGGTTATTTAGGAACTAATACATCAATTGACAAATGTTATAAGTGTGGATTTAGTGGAGAGTTTAAAGCTACAGCTAAGGGATTTGAATGTCCACAATGTGGTAATCATGATCCTAAATATTGTGATGTTGTCAAACGAACTTGTGGCTATTTAGGAAATCCACAACAAAGACCTATGGTACATGGACGCCATAAAGAAATTAGTGCCAGAGTAAAACATTTAACAACGGAGATGATACATAATGCAGCAACACATGCAAAAGCCAAACAATCCGATGCCTCAAGAATGGTTAGCAAAAGATAAAAGTTTAAAATATATTGCTGATTACAAGCCATTTAATTTTGTGGATGGAGAAGGTATTCGTTGTAGTTTATATGTAAGTGGATGTTTATTTCATTGTCCTGGATGTTACAATGTTGCAGCACAAAATTTTCATTATGGGATACCTTATTCTGAAGATTTAGAAAATCAAATTATTGAAGATTTGTCTCAACCATATGTTCAAGGATTGACTTTATTAGGTGGAGAACCCTTTTTAAATACCCAGGTGTGCATTAAGTTGGTTGAAAGAGTTCGTAAAGAATTTGGACATGAAAAGGATATTTGGTCTTGGACTGGATATACTTACGATGAACTTATGCGTGAATCAGAAGATAAATTAAAACTGCTGTCATTAATAGATGTTTTAGTTGATGGAAGGTTTTTGATTCAGAAAAAAGATCTAACATTAAGATTTAGAGGGAGTAGTAATCAACGTATTATAAACGTTCCTCAATCTTTAAAAGAAAATCGTGTAGTTTTGTGGACTGATTAATCACATTTATTTATATTAGCTACTAATTCTACATTTGGAGTTTGTGGAAACATATCTATTGGTTGAATGTTTTTTACTTTGTAATTATTTAAATATGTTAAATCTCTGGCAAATGTTGCTGGATTACATGAGATATAAATAAATTGTTTAAGATCAAGCTTGTTAATTAATTGTATCAATTTTTTATCTATACCACTTCTAGGAGGATCCACAATTAAAACATCAGGGAACCAGTTTTTGGATATAAAATCAGGTAATAAATTTTCTACAGTACCACAATAAAATTGTGCGTTATTTATGTAATTTTGTTGAGCATTCAGATTAGCATCTTTAACGGCTTCAGGAATGGTTTCAATTCCTTTAACTTGTTTAAATTTATTAGCTAATGATATTCCTAACGTTCCTATTCCAGAATAAGCATCTAATAAATTATTAAATGAATCATTAATAAGTTGTTTAGTGATTGTGTATAATTTTTCAGTTTGAACTGGATTGAGCTGTAAAAAAGATCTAGGAGATACTAAAAAATTATAATTAAGAATTTTTTCTTGAATATAGTTTGTACCGAATAATTTTTCAGTTTTATCTCCCCATATTAATGGTGTTTTTTGAGAATTAATATTTTGATAAATTGAAATAATATTTGGAATTTCTCGATTAATATCTTTAATTATATTTTTAACATTGGGTATTTTGGAGACATTAGTAATAAAAGTTAATTGTATTTTTTGGTCTATATTACTTGAACGTAAAACAATATTACGAAGTATACCTTTATCGATTTTTTCATCATATGCTTTTATGTGATATCTGTTTAAAATATCTACTACTTTGTTAAGAGAATCCATTGTTATTGGGTTTTGTGTACTGATCTTTTTTATAGGAATTAATTTGTGACTATTATTTTGATACAGTCCTGCACAAAGGCGATTATTAATTTGCTTTGTTGTAAATTGTAATTTGTTTCTATAAAAGTAAGGATCATCCATACCAATTGTTTCAAAAATCTTTATTTGTTGATAATTTTTAGGATGGAATTTTCTAAGTGCTTGTTGAATGATTTTTCTTTTCCAAATCAATTGTTGATCGTATCTTAGATGAGATAATTCTAATCCTCCAGTTAAAGTAGCCAATTGACCATCTATAGGCTTAACTCTAAATGGACTAGATTTAATTATTTTGATTAGTTTTGCAGTATAGAAATTGGTTTTAATGGATGTTAATTTGATTAATACTAATTCTTTAGGTAATGCTCCGGGAACAAAAACAATTTTACGATTAAGATATCCAATTCCTTCTCCATTAATTCCCAACTTTTTAATTATTAATTTTTTAATCATATGTTTTTCCTTATGTATGTTGATTTTACTATTTTTATAAAAAATTTCATCACACATTAAAATGTATACCAAAGATTAAAATGTTAAAGTTCATTATATATCGAACTAAAATGTTTTTGTAATCGATTACATATGTGTTTATTTAGTCAAACACGAAAATATAATATTTTTTTTAATTTAATGTTTACATTATTGCTTTTAAATGGCATACTATTTCTTGGTTATTTTTAACATTAGTAGCCGAAAGCAATTATTAGGAGGATAATTTTAGGGATGGAATTAGGAATCAATATTCTTGGAATTATTGTTTTCTTGTTTATTGGTTGGGTCTTTTCTAAGGATAAAAAGAAAATCAATTATAAATCGGTTGGTATTATGACCGTTTTGAATATCTTTCTTGCTTGGTTTTTAACTAGTTTTCCAGCAGGACGTGATGCAGTTAAAGCAGCTGCTGATGGTTTTGATTGGATTGTGAAAGTAGCATATAAAGGAATTAATTTTGCTTTAGCTAATTGGGTTGGACCTAATGGGGTTCATCCAGCACCAGCTAACTTTTTGGTTAGTGCTTTGTTACCAATTCTTTTAATTGTGCCATTGTTTGATATTTTGACATATATTGGATTTTTGCCATGGTTAATTAAATGGATTGGTCGTGGATTAAGCTTTATTACACGTCAACCTAAATTTGAATCATTTTTTGCTGTTGAAATGATGTTTTTAGGTAATACTGAAGCTTTAGCTGTATCTCAATTGCAAGTTAAGCAAATGAAAGCTGAACGTAACGTTGTATTAGCTATGATGTCAATGAGTTGTGTTACTGCTTCAATTCTAGGATCATATATGCAAATGGTTCCAGGACAGTACATTATTACTGCGGTACCTTTGAATTGTATTAACGCTTTGATTTCTACTAATTTATTATTCCCAACAATTGTAAGTCCTGAAGAAGATACTATTGCAACTGTTGGCGGTACTGAAATTGAAGATGCCGAAAAAGGTGAAAATGATACTGTTGCTGAAGAAGAAGGTATGGTTGATGCAAATGGCAAACGTGAGCCTTTCTTCTCATTTTTAGGTAATTCTATTTTAGGCGCCGGAAAATTAATCTTAATTATTTTGGCTAATGTTATTACGTTTGTTGCTTTAGCTGGATTAGCAGATAAAATTCTTGGTGGAGTTGGTGGATGGTTAGCAACATTATTCCATGCATCATGGTTAAAGAATTTGTCATTGGAAAGCATTTTAGGAGTAGTGCTATATATTCCTGCTTGGTTAATGGGATTAAGTCCACATTTAGCATGGAGTTTTTCTCAATTGATGGGACTTAAGTTAGTAACTAACGAATTTGTTGTCATGGAAAAAGTTACTGGTCATATTCTTCATTTTGCTCCACATTATAAAGCTGTGTTAACAGTATTCTTAACTTCCTTTGCTAACTTAAGTACTACAGGAATGATTATTGGTGCATTTAAGGGAATGGTTGACAAAGCTAAAAATGATTTAATTTCTAAGAATGTGGTTAGAATGTTCCTTTCTGGAATTTTAGTTTCATTACTTTCTGCAGCAATGGTTGGATTATTTGTTTGGTAAACTAAAAATAAGTAATAGTTTGAAAAGAACGCTTAATTAAGCGTTCTTTTTTGTTGTTAATTAGGTTAAACTAAATTAAGTTAAGTTAATTCTAAAAGTTAGGAATTTATATGACTATAGAAGAATTTATTCAAGAATTGCAAAAATTAAATATTAGTTTAACTAATGAGCAGATTGATCAATTTGAAAAATATTATCTTTTTTTAATTCAATATAATCAAAAAGTTAATTTAACTAGAATAACTGAAAAAGAGGAAGTTTATTTAAAACATTTTTATGATTCTATTTTGATTTATAAATTGTGGCCTTATTTTGGTAAAGATAAAGTCAATTTGTGTGATGTGGGTTCTGGAGCTGGTTTTCCATCAATTCCTTTAAAAATTATTTTTCCTAATTTAAAGGTGACCATCGTTGATTCTTTGAATAAACGAATTATGTTTTTAAATGAATTGTGTAAACAATTAAACTTAAAATATGTTTCTTTGGTACATGGACGAGCTGAAGAAGTTGGCCATAATACCATTTATAGAAATAGTTTTGACGTTGTTACTGGAAGAGCGTTAGCTAAACTTTCGGTTATGAATGAATTATGTTTGCCTTTAGTTAAAGTAGGTGGTTTTTTAATTGCTATGAAAGGACAAAAAGCGGAAGAGGAAATTAAAGGAGCTACCAATTCTTTAAATGTTTTGGGGGGTCAGCTTGAAAAAGTGGATAAATTTTATTTATTTAATACTGATAATCAAAGAAATAATATTTTAATTAAAAAAGTTAAAGAAACTCCTAAAAAATATCCAAGAAAAGCTGGGACACCTAATAGGCATCCGTTATAATAAAATTATGAGTATAGTTAATAAACAATATAATATGCATGATGTTGTTAGTTTGAAAAAGCCACATCCTTGTGGGGCTAATAAATGGGAAATTTTTCGTTTGGGTGCAGATATAAAACTAAAATGTTTAGGTTGTGATCATTTTATAATGTTATCTAGACGAAATTTTGAAAAACGATTAGTTAAAATTTTAAGTAAAGGAGAGTAATTAATATGGCTCTAACAGCGGGAATTGTTGGATTACCTAATGTTGGTAAATCGACATTATTTAATGCTATTACTAAAGCTGGAGCAGAAATGGCTAATTATCCATTTGCTACTATTGAACCTAATGTGGGAATGGTAGAGGTACCAGATAATCGTTTACAAAGAATTCAAGAAATTGAACCTGCGGATAAAGTAATACCGACAACTTTTGAATTTACTGATATTGCTGGAATTGTAAAGGGAGCTAGTAAAGGAGAAGGGTTAGGTAATAAATTTTTAGAAAATATTCGTCAGGTAAATGCAGTGGTACATGTAGTAAGAGCTTTTGATGATGATAATATAACTAGTGTTACTGGTAAAGTTGATCCTATTGAAGATATTGAAACGATTAACACCGAATTAATAATTGCTGATTTAGATTCTATAAATAAGCGCTATTCAAAAGTTGAAAAAATGGCTACTAATGCTAAAGATAAAGATGCTATTGCTGAATTTGCCGTTTTACAAAAAATAAAGCCTGTTTTAGAGTCTGGAAGACCTGTTCGTAGTATTGATTTTGATAAAGATGAACAAAAGATAGTTAAAGGATTATTTTTATTAACATCTAAACCTGTTTTGTATGTAGCAAATATTGCTGAAAGTGATATGGCAAATCCCGATAACTGTAATTATGTGAAACAGATTCAAGATTATGCTTCAAAAGATGGCAGTGAAGTTGTTGCAGTTTCAGCACTAACTGAAGAAGAAATTGCTGAAATGGATGCAGAAGATCAGAAAGAATTTTTAGCTGCTGAAGGTGTAACAGAACCAGGATTAAATAAACTTATTAGAGCTGCTTATAGCTTGTTAGGATTGGAAACATTCTTTACTGCTGGCGGTAAAGAAACACGTGCTTGGACGTTTAGAAGGGGAACTAAGGCACCTCAGGCAGCCGGAATTATTCATTCAGATTTTGAACGTGGGTTTATTCGTGCTGAAGTAGTTTCTTTTTCTGATTTGGATTCGTTGGGTAGTTTTCAAGCAGTAAAGGAAGCTGGAAAGCTTCGTGTCGAAGGTAAGGACTATGTTATGCAGGATGGCGACATTGTAGAATTTAGATTTAATGTTTAAGGATGTTAATGATGGAAGAAGAAAGAAAAAGAAATAGTGGCATTAAGCAACCACATCATGGAGAAATAGTAACTAATATTGAAAGTTATAATAATTTGGGCTTAACTAAAAGGAATAGCAATTTTTTACATCAATTAAATAAAATATTAGATCAAAGAGGCTTTTCTGGAGAGAAACGTAATCAAAAAATTGAAGAAACCGTACAGAAAATGTTAGATGGACAAAAAAAGGGATTATCAGCTAAAAATTTATTTAATACTCCTACTGAATATGCAGAAGAATTAATAAATGGTCCTAAGAACGTGGATAACATAGAATCAGCTGGATTTTGGCCTACTATGGGAGATACTGCATTGATGTTCATGGCTATTTTTACTTTAATGTATGGAGTTTTGGGATTTTTTGCTAAAGGAAAAGGATCTCAAAATGGTCAAATGGGTATAATTGGAATTATAATTATTGCTTTAGTTTTTGGTGTAGGTTGGGCATGGATAGTTCCCTTGATTAATCCAACAGATAAAAAGAAAAAGCCTAAATTATGGAAAACTTTAGGTTATTTCGCTTTATTATTAATAGTTGTATTTGCTATTTTATCAGGTGTAACGTTGATTCCTAAACCATTAAATCCTATTTTACCGCCAATATGGTATTTGATTATTGCTGGATTTTCTTTTGTTGGTGACATTTGGCTGCGTAAAAATTATAAAATTACAAATGGTATTTTTTCTGCACCACAACAAAGTAAAAAATAATATTAAATTAAATATTATTATTAATTTAGGATGGTTAAATTAGAATGCAAATTTTAATTGTTGATGATGATAAAGAGATAGCTCAATTATTAGAAATATATATTAAAAATGAAGGATATGAACCAATATCTGTTTATAATGGGCAAGATGCACTTACAAAACTACATACTAGTAACGATATTGGACTTATGATTTTAGACTTGATGATGCCGGAAATGGATGGAATAGAAGTAGTCAAACAAGTTCGAAAGGACTCTCAAATTCCAATTTTGATTCTTTCTGCTAAAACTGACGATATGGACAAAATAGAAGGTTTAATTTCCGGTGCAGATGATTATGTTACAAAACCATTTAATCCTTTAGAAGTTATGGCTAGAGTTAGATCGTTAATTCGTAGATCTAAAAATAAAGTAACAAATTCTAAGCCAGATATTTTGGAAATTGGGCCTTTAATAATAAATAAAGATTCTCATGAAGTAAAAACCATTAGTGGTAAAGTTATACAATTAACTGCTTTGGAATTTGGTGTTTTGTATTTGTTGGCGAGTCATCCTAATAGAGTATTTAGTGCTGAAGATATATTTGAAAGAGTTTGGCAACAAGAGTCTGTAGTTTCTGCTAAAACGGTTATGGTACATGTTAGTCATTTAAGAGATAAAATAGAAGAAGCAACTGATGGAGAAAAAGTTATTGAAACTGTTTGGGGAGTCGGTTATAAAATTGAGGTTCATTAATGCATCTTTCAGATAAACAAAAAAAGAATTTAGGAATTATAGCTATAGCAGCATGTTTATTGCTGCTTTTTTTAGATTTTTTAATTATTAATTTTATACAAGATGTTTTTAGATATGATCTGACAGGAAAAAATAAATTTGTTTGGGTCATATTGATAATATTGGATGTAATTGTTTTAAGTGTGCTCTTGAAGCGTACTTATGATAGATATAATTTAAATAATATCATTGAAGAGTTACAAAATATTGCGAAATATAAACAGTTTGATTCTCAAATTGAAGTAAATAATTTATATGATGTAAAATTATCTACTTTAGTAAATGCGATAAATGATTTAATTACAGCTACTAATAAATCAATTGATGATCAGAAAAAAGCAGAAAAAACTAAAGATGAATTAATTACTAATGTTGGACATGATATTCGTACACCGTTGACTTCAATTATTGGTTATTTGGGGTTAATTGAAAATAAAAGTATTAGTAAGGATGATTTACATAAATACGCTCATATAGCTTATTTGAAATCTAAACAAATGAAAACCTTAGTTGAAGAATTATTTGAGTATTTAAAAGTTAGTGGAACAAAGGATAAACTTAATGTTAGCAAAATGAATGTTAGTCAAATGCTTCAACAATTAGCTATTAGTTATGAGTTAGATATTGAACGTAAGGGATTGAAAATATTTTATAAAACGAATCCTGAAAATATATACATAGAGGCTGATCCTGATAAATTAGGAAGAGTATTTAATAACTTGATTTCTAATGCATTAAAGTATGGAGAAAATGCAACTTTTATTAGTTTATTTGCTAAATTGGATGGCAAACAGATTGTAATTTATGTATCGAATGATGGTAAAAAAATACCAAGAAATTCATTAGATCAATTATTTGAACGTTTTTATAGAGTAGAAAATTCTAGATCTAAAGAAACAGGTGGAACAGGATTGGGATTAGCTATAGCTAAAGATATAGTAACTGCTCATCATGGGAATATTTATGCTGAATCAAATGATAATATTACAAGTTTTGTTGTAAAGTTACCTGTTAATCAAGACGAATTTTGATCATTTAGCTATTTAACTAAATCTTATTTAAAATAAAAACGATTACATTTTAATTATTTATGTTTTGTTCTTTTATCTTTAAATTTATTTGGTAGAATTAACTTATACGATCACATTTTGTTATTGGGAAGATATATGTCAGAAAAAGAATATACTTGGCGTGAGGTGCTGCGAGAAGCAAC
This sequence comes from Candidatus Gallilactobacillus intestinavium, assembly GCA_017694665.1. GTDB lineage: Bacteria > Bacillota > Bacilli > Lactobacillales > Lactobacillaceae > Gallilactobacillus > Gallilactobacillus intestinavium. The sequence goes on along the minus strand of JADIMP010000085.1, from coordinate 13,741 downwards.
ACCTTTATGTTTGAGTTATGTACCCATTGGCTTGGCTTGTGGAGTTTTGTTACATGCTAGCGGCTTAAGCACATTAATAATTGCTTTACTATCGTGTATAGTTTATTCAGGTGGAGCTCAATTTTTGATTGCTTCAATGTTAACGATTCACACTCCTATAGGACCATTTTTCTTAATGCTTTTCTTTTTGGAATTGCGTTATGCTCTATTAGGGTCAAGTTTATCTCATTATCTACGTAAAGAAACACATCCGTTTATTTTACGATTTGCATTTTCGTTAAATGATGAAAATTATGCAGTTAATTATTTAAAATTTGCTACTGATAAATATTGGAAACCTAAAAACGCTTTATTAGTAGAACATTATGCTTTAATTTCATGGGCATCTTCTAATGTAATTGGGAGCTTGATAGGATCTTCTTTGAAGATTAATTTAGTAGTTGTTGATTTTGCCTTAACTGCGTTATTTCTATATATGGTAACAATGCAATCTAAAAAGAGAATTATTATTGCTACAGCAGTATTGTCAGGACTTTTATCTATAATGTTTTGTTGTTTATTTAAGAGTACTCTTGGTATTATTTTGGCAACTATTATGGCATCTACTATGGGTTTTTTAGTAGATCATTATTTGCGTAAGAATCGTCCCAATAGTCCTTTGCTGTATAAGGTTCATGGACCTGAATTGCATCACCGCAAGACAACTGAAAATGATATAAATAGTTAGGTGTATTTATGAATAGTATATTATTAGTTGTGGTGGCAGGATTAGCTGCGTTTATACCACGTTATTTTCCAACAGTATTTTTTTCTAAACGAAAACTCCCTGAGTGGTTTGATGAGTGGATGAGTTTTGTTCCTGTATCATTATTTACTGCTTTAATAGCGAAATCTATTTTTGTTACATCTACTTATGGATTTATAGCAACTAATGTTGCTGCAATAATAGCTGCTATATTAGTTATTGTAATTTCTTACTATACTCATTCTATGGCTATATCAGTAGTTAGTGGTTTAGTTTTGATGTGGATTTTAAAATTATTTTTATAGCAAAAAAACGAGGTAATTTTAATTACCTCGTTTTTTTTATTTATACATATAAGATCTTGTCATAGGTAAAGAATCTTTAATTGGATCGTTTATTAATAAGTATTCTATAACATCAATATTTCCTGATTTAAATGAAGCAGCACAAGCTTGTAAATATAAACTCCACATACGAGCAAACTTATCATCAAACATTTCTTCAATTTGTTCACGATGCTCACTGAAATTATTGAACCATATTTCTAATGTTTTTTGATAATGTTTACGTAAAAAATCTATATCTTTAATTTGTAAGTTGTTGTCTACAATAGAATGAGTTATTTCTTCTAATCCAGGGATGTATCCACCTGGGAAAATGTATTTGTTTAACCATGCATTTGTTGCTCCACCTTGTTGTCTAGTAATTCCATGAATTAAGGCAACCCCGTTATCGTCTAAGTGTTGAGAAATTGTCTCAAAGTAGTTATTTAAATTATCTTTTCCGACGTGTTCAAACATTCCAACAGAAGTAATATATTTCCATTTTTCGTTACCCAATTCTCTATAGTCTAATAAACGAACTTCTGCTACATCTTCTAAGTTATTTTGTTCAATTTTTTGTTTAACTAAATTAAATTGTTCTTTACTTAAAGTAATACCGGTAACTTTTAAGTTAAATTTTTTAGCAGCTGTTAATATTAGTGTTCCCCATCCACAACCTATGTCTAATAATTTTTCACCGGGTTTAGGATTTAATTTTCTTAAGATGTATTCAATTTTGTTATGTTGTGCTTGTTCTAAAGAATCATCTTTATTTTTGAAATAAGCACATGAATATGTAAGAGTAGGATCTAACCAAAGTTTATAAAAGTCATTTCCTAAATCATAATGGCTTTGAATATCTTCTTGAGAATGTTTTTCTGTGTGAGATTGTTTAGGCATAAATTTTTTAAATTTTTTATTGTTTAAAAAACTGTTTGCTTTTTCGTAAATTGAAGTGATTAAGTCTTCTACGCTGCCTTTAATTTCAATTCTTCCATCCATAATGGCTTCTCCAAATGCTAAAGAAGCATTATTGAGTATTTCTTTAATTTCAATTGGGTCATTAAATGTTATTTCAATATTGGGTTCTTCATTTTTGTTATTAGTCCCATATATTTTGTTTGTATTATCCCAATAATTTACTTTTACAGGAATAGTAAAAGCATTGTTTAACAATTCATCATAAAATTTTTTATATCCCATTTTAATGTGCATATTAAAATCTCTTTTCTGAATTATTATTTTGACTCCGTTCATTATAATATTTATTGTTTATTTTGTTTAGATATTTTATTTATTTTTGTTTGTAATACTTATGGTTTGCAGATAGACTTTGATTGAAGTACAGTTACATTAAATTGATGAAGGAGAAAGAATAATGGCTAAATTAGTACTAATACGTCATGGTCAATCGGAATATAACTTATCAAATAGATTTACTGGTTGGCGTGATGTTGATTTAACAGAGCAAGGAGTGAATGAAGCCCATATAGCAGGACAAAATTTAAAGCATGAAGGAATAAACTTTGATTATGCTTATACCTCTGTTTTAAAAAGAGCTATTAAAACTTTGCATATTGTATTAGAAGAAATTGATCAACTATGGTTACCTGAATATAAGAGTTGGCGATTAAATGAACGTCATTATGGAGATTTACAAGGTCAAAATAAAGCAGAAGCTGCAAAAGAATTAGGAGAGAAACGTGTACATCAGTGGCGTCGTTCATATGATGTTTTACCTCCAAAATTAGATCCTAATGATCCACAATCTGCTCATCAAGATAGACGTTATAAAAATATTGATCCGAATTTTATTCCGGATACGGAAAATTTAAAGGTAACTTTAGAAAGAGTATTACCATTTTGGACAGATGAAATTGCACCTAAATTATTAAATGATAAAAATGTTATTGTTACTGCCCATGGAAATTCTTTACGTGCTTTAACTAAATATTTAGAAGAAATTTCTGATGAAGATATTCCTAGTTTAGAAATTGGAACTGGAAAACCAATTATTTATGAAATAGATCATAGTTTAAATATTGTAAATAAGAAAAAAATTTAGTTGTTAAAAAGTAATATGCTTTTATATTGCATATTACTTTTTTTAATTTTTACATTAGAATTTAATGTTTGAATGAGTATCAATAAATTTTTCAATTTCTGCGGTGAAGTCTGCTTTAGTTATATTGTTAGTTATATATATCACATTGATTTTATCTTGATTAATGAAAAAAGCATTACGAATGTCAGGAATTTTAGGTAGATTTACACGGCATTCATATAATGGAAAATTATTTATTCTTCTTTTAGAAGCTGGTTTTATACGATTAAAATCATTATTAACTAAATTAGAAACTTGTTGAATGATGTTATCTTTTATTGTTTTTTCTTGATGTTTATATGTTTTAAATATTTTTTTGCATCCTTTTTCATAAAAAGTAAATTGATATTTTTTCATAATTCGAATCCTTGATAGTAATTACTATATTTGAAATATATGATGAGTAATGAAGGTGTTTTATGCTATGATTAATACGATTAGTAAGGTTAAAAATGAGGAGAAAATATGCATATTTTAGATGAATTACAATGGCGTGGATCTATCAATCAAATGACAGATGATGAGGGGTTACGTGACTTGTTGGATCATAAAAGTATAGGTGTTTATTGTGGTATTGATCCAACTGGGGATTCCATGCACATTGGGCATTTGATTCCGTTTATGATTTTAAAGAGATTTCAAATTGCTGGTTGTAAACCAGTTATTGTTTTAGGTGGAGTTACAGGTAGTATTGGAGATCCATCTGGTAAGAAAGCAGAACGTAAATTACAATCTTTAGATCAAATAGAGCATAATAAAGAAAGTTTGAAGAAACAATTAAATAAATTGTTTGGTAAAGATAATTTTACTATTGTGAATAATTATGATTGGCTTGCTCCATTATCTATGATAGATTTTTTGAGAGATTATGGAAAGTTATTTAATGTTAACACAATGATTAACAAAGAAATTGTTGCTAGCAGATTAGAAGCAGGAATATCTTTTACTGAATTTACTTATCAAATTTTACAGTCAATTGATTTTCTTCACTTGTATCAAAATGAAGACGTGCAGTTGCAAATTGGTGGTGCCGATCAATGGGGTAATATTACTGCAGGATTAGATTTAATCCGTAGAGTTGAAGGTAGCGAAGCTAAGGCTTATGGATTAACTGTTCCTTTGTTATTAAAATCAGATGGAACTAAATTTGGTAAATCTGAAGGAGGAAATATTTGGTTAAATCCTGATTTAACAACTCCGTATGAATTTTATCAATTTTGGATTAACCAAGAAGATAACGATGTTATTAAGTTATTAAAGTATTTTACATTTTTAGATCAAGACGAAATCAATGAGTTACAAAACAAAGTAGAAAAAGAGCCTTGGAAACGTGAAGCACAAAAAAAACTTGCTGAAGAGGTGACTCGTTTTGTGCACGGTGATGAAGCGCTAAAACAGGCACAAAAAATTACCGAGGCATTATTTTCAGGAAATGTGCAAGATTTAACAGCTGAAGAAATAGAAACAGGTTTTAAAGAATTTCCAAGTGTGGATGTTTCTGGTAACAAACAGAATATTATTGATTTCTTAACAAATAGTGGGATTGAAAAATCACGTCGTCAGGCAAGAGAAGATGTAAGTAATGGAGCTATTTCTATTAATGGAGTTAAAGAAAAAGACATTGAATATGTGATTAATCCTTATGATATGTTTGATGGTAAGTTTGTGATTGTTCGTAGAGGTAGAAAGAAATATTTCTTAGCACGGGTTAACAATAAATAATGCAGTTTGTTGGTACTTTAACTTTAATTTTAATCATTGCAGTTTTTATTGGACATTTATTTGCTAGATTTGGCTTACCAGCAGTTATGGGAGAATTAATTACAGGAATTATTCTTGGACCTGCTTGCTTAAATTTAATTCATTTGAGTTCTGAAATCCGTATTTTTTCCAATATAGGTGTAATTTGTTTAATGTTTTTAGCAGGATTAGAAAGTAATTTTTCCTTATTAAAAAAATATTGGAAGTCTTCAACTATTATTGCTTTTTGTGGTGTGATTTTACCTATTATAGTAATGGGATTTAGTAGTTTGTGCTTTCATGTTTCTTTAAATGAATCGTTTTTTATAGGTGTTATTTTCTCGACTACTTCTGTTAGTATTTCGGTTATTGTTTTAAGAGAATTTAATTATTTGAATAGTATCGAAGGAGCTAACATTTTAGGAGCGGCCGTGGTAGATGATATCTTTGGAGTATTATTGCTAAGTTTAATGGTTTTTTTATTATCAAGTAAGCATCAATCTAGTAGTTATTTATTTACTAAAATTATTTTTCAAATTTTATTTTTTGTTTTTGTTTATTTAATGATTAAATGGTTGGTTCCGATGATTTTAAGAATGAGCCACAAAATTTTAATACCAAATAACATAACTATTATGGCAATGATCATTTGTTTGTTTGTTTCTTATTTAGCAGATAAAGTAGGATTGTCGGGGGCAATTGGAGCTTTTTTTGCTGGAATAGCTGTGGCACAAACAGGAGTTCGTGATTTAGTTGATAGTCATATTGAACCAATAGGACAAACTATTTTTATTCCGGTTTTCTTTGTTTCTATTGGTTTGGAAGTTGTGTTTTTGGATATAAAAAAATCATTATTTTTTATTGTTATAATGACCGTTTTGTCAATATTAACTAAATGGTTAGGATGTGGATTAGGTGCTTGGTTAGCTAAATTTAATTTACATAGTCAAAATATTATTGGTGCAGGAATGGTAGCTCGTGGTGAGATGGCTCTTATCACTGCTCAAATAGGTTTTAATTATCATTTATTAAATCATGCATTATACATTAATATAATTTTAGTGATTGTATTAGCAACATTAGTTGCACCGATCATGTTGAGAAATGCATTAAAAACGAATTAAGGTGAAATTTTTATGATGAATAAAAAAATATTATTAACTGGAGATCGTCCTACTGGTAAATTACATATTGGACATTATATTGGTTCTTTAAAGAATCGTGTTGAATTACAAAACACTGGAAAATATGAAAGTTATATCATGATTGCTGATTTGCAAGCATTAACTGATAATGCTCATGATCCAGAAAAAATAAATAATAGTTTAATTGAAGTTGCGTTGGATTATTTATCAGTTGGAATTGATCCCAAAAAGGCCAATATTTTTATTCAATCTCAAATTCCTGCTTTAAGTGAGTTAACTATGTTATATATGAATTTAGTTACTTTATCACGTTTAAAGCGAAATCCAACTGTTAAAACTGAAATTAGCCAGAAAAATTTTGGTGAAAGTATTCCTACTGGATTTTTAACTTATCCGATTAGTCAAGCTGCAGATATAACTGCTTTTAAGGCAAACATTGTTCCTGTTGGCGATGATCAAGAACCTATGTTAGAGCAGACTAGAGAAATTGTCAGAACATTTAATAATACATATGGTAGTAAAGTTTTGGTTGAACCAGAAGGAATGTTTCCTCCTAAAGGACAGGGAAGGTTACCAGGATTAGATGGTAATGCTAAGATGAGCAAATCTTTAAATAATGCCATTTATTTATCTGATGATGCAGATACTTTACATAAAAAAGTTATGTCCATGTATACTGATCCAAAACATATTAAAGTTAGCGATCCAGGCCATATTGAGGGTAATGTTGTATTTACTTATTTAGATATTTTTGCTGAAGATAAAGAATACGTAAACAAATTAAAAGAGCAATATCAACATGGTGGATTAGGAGATGTTAAAATTAAAAACTATTTAAACGATGTTCTGGAATATGTTTTACATCCAATAAGGGAAAAAAGGAATGAATATAAACAGAATTTAGATTATGTTTATAGTGTTTTGCAACAAGGTTCTGAGAAAGCAAATCAAGTGGCTAGTCAAACTTTGAAAGAAGTTAGAAATGCCATTGGATTAAATTATTTCAAATAAAGGGTACATAATATATGGTTAAAAACTTAGTAATTGTGGACTTAGGATCTAACTCTACTAGAATGAGTATCGTTAAAGTAGATGGCTGTAATTTCAAAGAAATTAAACGTGTTAAAAAGAATACGCGTATTTCTGAAGGAATGGGTAAGAGTAAACGCTTGACTCAAAACGCGATGCAGAGAACTGTTGCGGTATTAAAAGATTTTAAAAAATTATATAAACAATATCCTAATATTGAAGTTAAAGCAATAACTACTGCTGCAGTTAGACAAGCTAAAAATCAAAAAGAATTTTTATCCCTAGTAAAAAAACAAACAGGTATGAAAATCGAGGTTTTATCTGGGATAAATGAAGCTTATTATGACTATTTAGGAGTTCATGATTCGGTTAAATTAAAAAACTATTTAATTGTTGACATTGGTGGAGCTAGTTGTGAAATTATTCAAGTTGCTAATCATAAACAGAAAGAACTTGTTAGTATACCGTTTGGAGCAGTTAATCTTTCAGAAAGATTTAAATTGAATAATAAGATAAGCGCTAAAAATTTATTTGCTAGTCAAATATATGTCTATAAACGTTTATGTAATTTACCTTGGTTAAGAAGGCTTAATCTTTTGCCGATTATTTTGTTGGGAGGAGCAAACAGAGCTTTAATTAAAATACATCAAAACAACCAAAATAATTTACAACATAAAATGCAGGGTTATCAATTAAAACCTAATGATATTTTTAAAATATATCAAAATTTGATTAGTATAGATAATAAACAGAGAAGCAATATAGAAGGACTAGAAAAAGAACGAGCTGATATTATTATTGGTGGTTTGTTACCTTTAGTTGAAATTATAAAAATGGTAAATTCTAAATATGTGATATTTTCAGAAAGTGGTGTAAGAGAAGGAATTATCAATGAGTATTTAAAAAATGGGAGATAATCTCTATGAGTTTTCGTAATTTATCTTGGCAAGATAGAATCAATTATTTATATAATAATTCTGATTTAGATGAATCATCATTAGAAATTTTAAAACATTATGGTGATGATGATTATAGTTTGATTAATGAAAATTATGTAACTAATTATCAATTACCTGAAGGTATAGCAGTTAATATAAAAATAAATAATAAAGAATACTTTATTCCAATGGTGACCGAAGAACCTTCTGTTATTGCTGCTTTATCTTATGCTGGCAAAATGGCAATAAATGGTACTCAGGCTTTTATAGACGATAATTTAGTTAGAGGACAAATTGTTTATAGTCTACAAGCTAATCTTAATTTTGATGATGTTAAAAACTATATTAAAAATAATGAAACGGAATTATTAAATAAGGCTAATGAAGCTTATCCGACGATTTTAAATCACCATGGTGGAGCTAAAAAATTGATTGTTAGAAACATTGATAATACTTTTATAAGTATTGATTTGTTTGTTGATACAGGTGATGCCATGGGGGCTAACATAGTTAATACTATGTTGGAAGGTTTGGCAAAATATTTAAATAAAAAATTTTCTTTAACTTCATTAATAGATATTTTAACTAATGATGGTACTAGTCATTTAGTTACTGTTACTGCAAATATTCCGGTGGAAAATTTATCTAAATCATTTAATTTTGATGAAGGTTTAAGGATAGCTAAAATTATCGAGAATTTAAGTTCTTTAGCACAATTAGATGTTTCTAGAGCAGTTACACATAATAAAGGGATTATGAATGGTGTAGATGCATTGGTAGTAGCAACTGGTAATGATTGGAGAGCGGTTGAAGCGGGAGCACATGCTTACGCATGTAATGATGGAAAATATAAAGGGTTATCTATTTGGCAGGTTAAAGATAATAATTTATTTGGGAAATTAACCTTGCCATTACATCTAGGTATTGTTGGTGGATCAATTAAATCTTTACCTATAGCTAAGGTAAATAATAATTTATTATCTATACAAACATCTAGAGAATTAAATGAAATAGTGGCTTCTGTTGGTTTATTACAGAATTTGGCTGCTTTAAGAGCTTTGGGTACTGAAGGGATTCAAAAAGGTCATATGCACTTGCAATATCGTAATTATGCTTTATCTGCTGGAGCAAAATTGGATGAAGTACAAAGAGTTGTTGATGAACTTAGTATTTGTAAACATGCGTCTGTGACTGAAGCTAAAAAAATTTTACAAAAAATGCATAATAAAAAAGCTTAGATTTTAATCTAAGCTTTTTTATTATTGTGTTTATGCTAATGCACCCATTGGATCCCAAGGTTTTAACATTTCAGGCTTTTCTTCTTGAGCTTTTCTTAGTGAATTTGGTAGAAGATCTTTACGAATAACTATTTGGTAACAGTATTCTTCTAACCATTCATTACTCATAACAAAGTATCCTTTATCTCCAACTTTTTTACCCCATGAATTTTCAACTTTCCATTTAGTAGGTTTGCCGTCCACTAAATCTACTCCTGTTAATAACATGGCGTGTGTCATTAAGCTTTCATGATAGTCTAATCTTTCAGCTTTACTCATAGAAGATAAATTGATATTTAATAAGTTATCTTTATCATATGTATTTAAATCCATGATTCCCAATTGTCGGTCAGATTCTTGTAAAACGTCACATCCAAACCAAACAGGTTGGCCATCTTGTAATTGTTTAATAGCTAATTTTTTGAAATCTTCTATATCAACATTCAAATGTTTAACTTGTCTTCCACCAACTACATTACCTAAAAATTCAACAGTGTATGTATGATTATATTTTTTGTCACTGGTTGGTGCGTTGATTATGGAAACATAATCTTGTAAATTCCAACCAATATATTTATCGTAAAAAGATTTTGGTGTTAAATTACGATCAATATGATAGTTGTTGTCAGCATCTTTATATTCAAAATCAAATTTTTCTACTGGTTTTCCAAAAGCTAATACTAATATGCGGTAAACTTCAGTAAGCTTAGCTTGTTTGAATTTATTGATTTCTTTATCATCAGCCTCTTTAACTAATTTTCTTAATTGAATAGCATCTTTGCGGAGCTTTTTATTTAATAAAGTATTAATTTCATCAGAGTTAGCTGAGTTGAAAGTTTCAGGCATTACTGTACGGGGAACAATACCATATTTCTCAATAATGGCACAAATCATATCCCATTGTCCGCCATCTTGTTGAGGAGTTTCTAAAAGAAAAGATACTTTACGGTCATCTAAAGGTTTGTTAGCAGTAGCAATGATATTATTGTAAAAATAATTTGATTTTTCTAATTTATCCCAAAAGAAAGTGTAACTTTGTGATAATTGGAAATTTTGTGGTAAATTAGATTTCTTAATTATGTCATGACGCATACTATTTAGTGCCGCAAACATCCAGCAACGACCACTTCTTTTTTGATCAGTTACGTCTTTAGTTTTTAGTTCAATAGAAAATGCCCGGTTATTGTTAACAGTAGTTTTGTTTTCACTTGCAGCTAAAAAACCATTATTAGCTACGGCATTTAAACTTGTCCAGTTATTATTGTTGTCTTCATCAAATTGTTTAAGAGATTCTTTTGTAATTTCGTTTGTCATTATTTTCTCCAATCATTAATTGTAATTAGATTAAATAAAGTCTTTAATCCATTCCATCATTAGATTAAACCAGTGTGCTACATGAGGCAAGTAAGGTTTTTCTTGATCTTTAGTTGCTGTCATAGTATTAGCTAGTGCTAACGCATGAGGACCATGATTAAAAATATGGAATTCTAGCGGTATATTGTTTTTATTTAATTCACTAATATAAGAAATGGAATTGATAATTGGAACAACTTGATCTTCTCTAGTAACCCATAAAAATGTAGGTTTATTATCTTGATTTACGTTTAGATCAGCAGCATATTTTTCAACATTTTCATTGCTAATCCATGACTTAACTACTGCATCATCGTTTGGATATCCTAATAAAGGACTAATGACAGGATACCCCAAAATTATAGCTGTTGGTTCAATATCTGTAGCTGTAGTTTGAGCAGCATCATTTAACCATTGAGCTTTCCAATAATCATTAAATAATGATACGATTTGACCTCCAGCGGAAAAGCCAGCAATGAATATGCGATCATCAATTGGCCAATCAGAGTTATTTTTAAGTGATTTAATTGTTTGGGCCAATTCGACCAAAGCATTAGGATAAATTGATGAAACTTCACCAGTTATCGAATATCGTAAATAAATTGCATTGAATCCTTGATTATAAAAGGCATTAGCAATAGCTTCAGTTTGTTGGATAGGAATCTTTTTATATCCACCTCCTGGTACAATCACAATTGTTGGAAAAGTTTTTTGTTCTCTTGGACCAGGTACTGTTTGAACGAACCCCTTGAAATAACTATTATTATTTAATTTTTGTTCAATTGTTTTCATTTATGTCACCTCTCATAACATAAATTATGAGCTTTATTATTCGAAGTTACAAATATTTATACCTCTTCTTAACTCAATACAGTATAATAGTCAGTGATTACTATAAAAGTAAAAGATTGAGGTTAATTAATTATGATTGTATTAGCAGGTACTATTGGAGCTGGAAAAACCAGTTTAACAAAATTACTTTCTGATCATTTAAATTCACAAGCTTTTTATGAATCTGTAGACGATAATCCTATCTTGCCCTTATTTTATAAGGATCCTAAAAAGTATGCTTTTTTATTGCAAATATACTTTTTAAATAAACGATTAGATTCAATAAAAAAAGCTAATTCAAACAAAAATAATGTAATGGATCGTTCAATTTATGAAGACGCATTATTATTTCAATTAAATGCAGATTTAGGAAGAGCAACAACTACAGAGGTTGATATATATAAATCATTATTGGATAACATGATGGAAGAATTAGAAAATAGTTCCTATCAAAAAAATCCAGATTTGTTGATTTATATAGATGTATCGTTTGATACAATGTTAAAGCGGATTAAAAAACGTGGTCGTTCTTATGAACAAATAGAAAATGATCCTTCTTTATATGAATATTATAAAGAATTAACCAGTCGTTATAATGATTGGTATAAGAATTATAATTATAGTCCAAAAATTAAAATTGACGGTGATAAGTATGATTTTGTAGAAGATCAAAATGCCGCTAATGAAGTGCTAAAACAAATAGATGAATTATTAAAGTAGGGATTACTATATGTTAGATATAAAGATATTGCGTGATCAAACTGCATATGTCAAAAATAAATTAGCTACTCGTAAAATTAATGCTGATCAAATTGATCAAATATTAAGTTTAGATCAAAAAAGACGTGAGCTATTAGTTAAAACAGAAACTTTAAAGTCTGAAAGAAATAAGGTTTCTGAAGAAATAAGTTTAGCTAAAAGAAAACATGAGGATGCTAGTCAACAGATTAAAAGTATGCAAACAGTTGGCAAGCAAATAAAAGAATTAGATAATCAATTGATTCAAGTTGAAGAAGATTTGAATGATAAAATGAGCAGATTACCTAATTTACCTGATGATTCAGTTCCAGAAGGTGAAGAAGGAGATGCGCGTGAAGAAAGAAAAGTTGGAAAGATACCTGAGTTTAATTTTCAGCCGCAAGCTCATTGGGATTTAGGAGAAAATTTACACATTCTAGATTTTCAACGTGCAGCTAAAGTATCTGGTGCTCGTTTTGTATATTATGTTGGGTTAGGTGCTAAGTTGGAACGTGCCGTTTATAATTTTATGTTAGATGAACATAGTAAGGAGGGATATACAGAAATTATTCCACCTTATATGGTTAATGAAGATTCAATGTATGGTACAGGGCAATTTCCTAAATTTAAGGAAGACGTTTTTCAAATTAAAGATCAAAATTTAACGCTTATTCCTACTGCTGAAGTACCGTTAGTTAATTTACATCGTAATGAAATATTGGATGCTTCAATTTTGCCAGAATATGTGACTGCTTTGTCACCAAGTTTTCGTTCTGAAGCTGGATCGGCTGGTAGAGATACTCGAGGGTTGATTAGAATGCACCAATTCAATAAAGTGGAAATGGTGAAGTTTGTAAAACCAGAAAATTCATATGATGAATTAGAAAAAATGACTGCTAATGCAGAAAATATACTGAAAAAATTAGAGCTACCATATCATGTAATTACTTTAGCTTCTGATGATATGAGTTTTACGGCAGCAAAAACTTATGATTTAGAAGTCTGGATGCCTAGTCAAAATTGTTATCGTGAGATTTCTAGTTGTTCAAATTGCGAGGATTTTCAAGCTCGAAGAGCTAAGATTAGATTTCGTGATGAAAATGGTAAATTACATTTGGTTCATACATTAAATGGTTCAGGACTAGCTGTAGGTAGAACAGTAGCTGCTATTTTAGAAAATTATCAAAATGAAGATGGTAGTGTAACAATTCCTGAGGTATTAGTGCCTTATATGAATGGAATTAAACAGATAACAGTTTAAATGAGTAATAAAAAAGACCTTATTAATTAAGGTCTTTTTTATTACTTATTTTTATTAAAATATTTATTGACGCTAGATAAAGCGCAACCAGTTTCATGGCAATCACTACAACAGTCATCTTTTTTAACCAAATGATGAATAATTAAAACTATTAATATTAATAAGATGATTCCAATTATGATGGTAGACATAATTTTTCTTCTCCTTTTTCATTTTCCAAAATTTTTTCTTTTTTAATAAATAATGCATAAATAATT
>JADIMP010000084.1 GCA_017694665.1 Candidatus Gallilactobacillus intestinavium | reverse complement strand
CAGGGAGCTTTTGGTGGATGGCAAGGCATATATGCTGGTTTAGCAACTATTTTTATTGCTTATTTAGGTTTTGATGCTATTACAGCTAATGCAGCTGAAGTAAAGAATCCTCAACGTAATTTGCCATTAGGAATTTTAGGATCATTAGGGATTGCTGCTTTTTTCTTTATTTTAGTTAGTATTATTTTAATTGGAATTGTTCCATATCATCAGTATTTAAATTCTGTTGAACCATTAGGATTAGCTTTACGAGCCATTCATCATAGCAATATTGCTTTTATTGTTCAATTAATTGCTGTTTTAGGAATGTTTACGGCATTAATTGGGTTGACAATGGCTGGTTCACGGCTAATTTATTCTTTTGGTCGGGACAAAATGTTACCTAAGTGGTTAGGTAAGGTTGATCAAAAGCATCGACCAACGAATGCTTTAATTTTAAGTACAGTAATTGTTTTAATAATTGGTTCGTTATTTCCATTTACCTTTTTGTCACAGTTAGATACTGCTGGAACATTGTTTGCCTTTGTAATGGTTAGTTTAGGTATGTTTAAGTTACGTAAAATCGAGGGCAAAACAGTAAAAGAATCTGGATTTAAACTACCGTGTTATCGTTTATTAAGTATTTTAGGATTAATTGTTAGCTTGGCAGTATTTGGCGGTATTGATCGGACAGCGCAAATAATAACCTTAATTTGGTTTATTATTGGTTTAATTATTTATTTAATTTATGGTTATAGACATAGCGAAAGAGGATAATATTTGGAGGCTATTATATGAAAATTTGGGATCGTCTTTGGCATAAACAGGATCCTAATGAATATAAAATTAAAGATAATCATTTGGTAAGATCTTTGCGTGTACGTGATTTATTAGGCTTGGGTATTGGGATGATTGTTTCAGCTTCAATTTTCACTTTGCCTGGAGAAGTAGCAGCAATGCACACGGGTCCAGCGGTAGTTATTTCGTTTGTTTTGGCTGGATTGGCAGCAGGATTAATTGCGTTAATTTATGCTGAAATGTCTTCAGCAATGCCTTTTGCTGGGTCGGCATATTCTTGGACCAATGTTTTATTTGGTGAATTCCCAGGTTGGATTGTTGGATGGGCGTTATTAGCTGAATATTTGATGTGTTTGGCGTTTGTTAGTACCGGTTTATCAGCTAATTTGCGACCGTTATTAGTTAGAATTGGAATTCATTTGCCTAATTATTTGGCTCATCCGCTGAGCATGCATGGTTTGATAGATATTATTGCTGTAATTGCTTTAGTATGTGCGACTATTTTAGTTGGTAATAGTATTACTTCAGCAACAAAAGTAGAAAATATTTTAGTTACCTTGAAGGTTTTTGCAGTTTTATTATTTGTAGTAGTAGGAGCTACAGCAATTCATAAAAGTAGGTTTATTCCATTTATTCCACATTATCGTTTGACGAATAATGGTGCTTTTGGTGGATGGCAGGGAATATATGCCGGAATCTCGATGATTTTTGTTTCATATGTTGGTTTTGATGTCATTACTGCTAATGCAGCTGAAGTTAAAAAGCCACAACGTAGTTTACCATTAGGTATTTTAGGATCATTAGGAATTGCAACGATCTTCTTTGTATTAGTAAGCTTAGTTTTAATCGGTGATTTGCCATATCAAAAATATCTGTCTTCAGCTGAACCAATTGGATTAGCCTTGCGAGCCGTTCATCACAGTAACGTTGCCTTTATTGTGCAATTAATTGCAGTGTTTGGCATGTTTACAGCTTTAATTGGCTTAACCATGGCTGGCTCTCGATTATTGTATTCTTTTGGTCGCGATGGCATGTTACCTAAGTGGTTAGGAAAATTAGATCATAAGAAGAGACCTAATAATGCTTTAATAACTATTATTCTTGTGGCAATTGTATGTAGTATTGTTTTTCCTTTTGCTTTATTATCTCAATTGATTTCTGCTGGAACTTTAATTACCTTTATGTTTGTTAGTGTAGGAATGTTGCAGTTGAGGAAACGTGAGAATAAAGATTTACCTGATGATGGATTTAAAGTACCACTTTTTCCAATATTGCCAATTTTAGGTTTTATTGTGAGTGCAATTATTTTTGGTGGTTTAAGTAACTATGCTAAGCTCTGTACAATAATTTGGTTTATTTTTGGACTAGCTATTTACTTTATTTATGGAATTTGGCACACTAATAAGTAATAAAAACGCTTATATAATTTCATGATATGGTTGATAGTTTCTACCCGAAACCGTAAATTTCGGACTATAAGCAAATTAATCGTTTTAATGAATTTGTATAAGTAAATCATTAAAACGATTTTTTAGTATAAGGAGAAATTCAAAGTGCAATTATTAAAAGATATGATTCAAGCCAAAGGACGTGTTTTAGGCGATGATATTTTAAAAGTAGATAGCTTTTTAAATCAACAAGTTGATACGCAACTAATGCTTGAAATTGGAAAAGAGTTTCATCATTTTT
The DNA here is from genome assembly GCA_017694665.1 of Candidatus Gallilactobacillus intestinavium. Taxonomy (GTDB): domain Bacteria; phylum Bacillota; class Bacilli; order Lactobacillales; family Lactobacillaceae; genus Gallilactobacillus; species Gallilactobacillus intestinavium. Next base: position 2,750 of record JADIMP010000084.1, on the reverse strand, counting down.
TTGGACAAGATGAAGTTACAAAAATACTAACAGTTGAATCTTCAGGTATTGCACCAGCTTTAGCAACTGCAATGCAATTTTCAGTTCCAATGGTTTTTGCTAGAAAACACCAGAGTGTGACTACGTCAGACGATAATTATTCAGCAACAGTTTATTCATTTACTAAGAAAAAAGATAATCAAATTTTTATAGATAAACATTTTTTAAGTACTAATGATAAAGTGTTAATTATTGATGATTTTTTAGCTAATGGTCAAGCAGTAAATGGATTAATGGAAATATGTAAACAAGCTAAAGCCGATGTTGTTGGTGTAGGTGTCGTAATTGAAAAACGTTTTCAAAAAGGACATCGTTATTTAGTTAATAATAATGTTCGCTTAAAAGTTTTGGCTAGTATTAGTAGCTTGTCTAATGAAAAAATTACTTTTGCTGAATAAAAAGCGTTGCTCGTTAAAGCAACGCTTTTTTATTAATCTAATTCTTCAATATGTTTTTCTAATTCTTCAACAATTTTAGCGTGTTTCTTTTCAGTTATTTTGACTTCAAATGCAAAAATAACAATTGATAAAATAACTAAAACCATTGGAATTAAAAATGAACAAGTTTGAAACATATGAATGCTTTTACTAGTCATATCAGCAGCTGTAGCTGATCCAGTCATTCCACATAAAACGGCAATTGTACCTACAATTCCATTAGAACATGCCCCAGAAATTTTATCTAACATGGGACGGATGGCTAGTGTAACTGCTTCATTTCTAGTACCAGTTTTTAATTGTCCGTATTCAATTGAATCAGTTAAGGATAATACAGTAACTAATTGAGCAAAATTGAAACTAAAGAAAATTAATCCAATTGTAACTAGAATAATGTTTGATCTAGCAAAAATGAAGATTAAATATGAAATGATCATAGAAATTTGACCAAGGAAAAATAGCATTTTTCGGGGAATAAATTTATTCAAAATAGGAAATAAAGGTGAAGTACAAAAACCAACAATGGTGGCTACAGCACCAGCAATCCAAAATTTACCAGGTTGTCCTAAAACAAATTTAAAGTAATAAAACAGTTCACCGTTAGTTGCAACATAAGCAACTGAATATAATAAATAAGCTAAACTAATCCACAATATTTGATCATTATGAATGATATTAGAAAAGACATCCTTAATAGTGGTTTTCTTTTCCGCTGCTGATTCACGAATGGTATTGTGTTTTTCTTTATTACCGAAGAATACACATAAAGCACAGATGAAAGCAGCTAAACTACCAATAATGGCTAAAGCAAGCCAACCCTGAGCTCCTTGACGATGATGTCCAGTAGCAATAAATGTAAAGAATGTTGTAACAGGTACAACAATCATAGTTAATCCATTCCAGCCAATAGATCCTGTAAAACTAGCGACTGAAGAAAAAACACCACGTTCTTTACTGTCATCGCTAATGGCAGGGACCATTCCCCAATATGAAATATCAGCAAATGAATAAAAAATATCTAAAGTAATAAAAATAATTACAAATAAAATAGCAAAAAGCCATGAATTAATTTGAGCTAAACCAAAAATCCCAGTGAATAAAACAATCATTAATAATGAACTTACGATTGTTCCAATCATTAACCATGGTTTAAATTTTCCCCATTTAGTATTAGTGTTATCAACTACATTTCCCAAAATAGGATCAATAACAACTTCTAATAATCGAATTGCTACGGTTAAAAATGTGATTAAAGCAATTAATTTGGTTGCAGTATATTTAGGAATTCCATGAAACATACTGCTAGTAACATAAACAATAAAATAAGTACTTAAAACACCATAAAAAGCTGAGTGCCCTAAATTACCTAATGCAAAGGCAGTTCGCTCTTTAATTTGTTTCCAAGTTAATTTGTGTAACATAAAAAATCATTCCTTTATAGTTTTGTGTAAAACTACCACACCATAACCTGGTAAGGTAATTTCTTTGTTGGCAGATTTATTACTTAATACGTTATCAAGATTTTCAGTGATTTGAATCTGATGTTCTAAATGACTAAAGTTAATTACAAAATAATAGATGTCATTTTTATTTTGTCGAATCTGAATAGATACTTGTTTATTTAATTTACGAATTGGTAAATTGGGCTTTAATTGTAAGTGAGTAGTTAAATTATCATATAAATGGTGTAAAAATTTATTATCTGTGCGACAAGCTAAATATATGGCAGTACCTTTACCAAAATTATTTTGTGTTATAGCTGCTTGTCCTTGATAAAAATCGTCCATGTAAGTACCTAAAGTTTTAGCAGTTGTTGGAGTAATTAGATCACAGTAATCTTGAATTGTATATTCTCCAGATTTAGTTTTTAAATGGTTAGTCTGTTTTGGATATAATGTGTCAGTTTCATTAAATTCAATACCGTAAACATCTTTTAAGGATTTAGGCCATCCGTGTAAGTGAGCTAAATAATCTTTATTTACCATTCCTGTAATATAGGTTCCAATTAAATGACCACCATTTTCAACATAACTAGCTAATTTGTCTGCATACTGTTCATCCATCATAAAATGCATTGGATCTAGAACTAATTTAAACGGGGTTAAATCGTCATTAACGTTGATGAATTCTACTGGAATATCATGTTCCCAGAAATATTGGTAATGTTTTTGAATGGTTTGCCAGTATTGTAATGAATCTTTTGAGTAACTCCATACATTTTGTAAAGCCCATAAGTTATCATAGTCAAAAACAATAGCTACTTGAGCTGATTGA
>JADIMP010000083.1 GCA_017694665.1 Candidatus Gallilactobacillus intestinavium | reverse complement strand
GTACGTTTGGCCAACGGTCAAACAATCCGTACTTACGGTTACAACCACTATGTTGCTAACGTAAATGCTAGAACATTACCTAAGACAGGTGAAAGTAACTCAATCGTTTCTTTATTAAAAGCATTATTTTAATTAAGAAATGATTAAATCAGAAAAGATGTTATCAACTTTGATAACATCTTTTCCTATATGTAAACTTATCTAATTTATTTTTACTCATTAAGTTAAACAAAATAAAACCAATAAATAAGAAAAGCGTTACTTTGAAAAGTAACGCTTTTTTCTTTTATAAATTAAATTTTTAAATTAAAAATTTTTTAGTCAATGAGAATTGTATCTGGATCTGATAATTTAAATGGGTTTTCTTTATTAATATGATCGTAAAATAATGTTCCATGTAAATGATCAATTTCATGTTGGCAAACAATAGCTGGATATCCTTTTAATTTAACAGTTTTGGTTTCACCATCAACATTTTGATAGCGCAGAGTGATACGATCTGCACGTGGAACGTATCCATCATGAGGTTCATCAACTGATAAACAACCTTCACCTTCAGAAATAGCCGCAGGTTGAACTGATTGGCTAATAATAACTGGATTAATAATAACATCTTTAAATAAAGGATGATCTTGAGCTTCCTGAGCAGCTTTAACAATATCTGCATGATTATTTGGATCTTTGGGACGGATATCAGAGGGAACTAAAACTGATGCCATTTGTAATGATACGTTAACTTGTGGGGCAGCTAGACCGACACCAGCACGTAATTTATATTTAGCAGCTAAGTCTGGATTTTGGCTAATTTCTAAATATTCCATTAATTTATGAGCTAACTTTTGATTATCTTCACTTAAAGGAAAGGTAACTTTTTGTGCATATTTTCTTAAAGTAGGGTTACCATCACGAATGATATTTTCCATTAAAAACATAAAAATGACCTCATAATTATCGTAAAAAATAGAATATAACTAATTAAGTGTATCATAAATTAAATTGTTAAGTAAATTAATTTTAAACTTATTTTTCAAATAACTTAAATCTAATTTAAGTACACTAAAAAAATCGAATGTCAACTCCTATTTTATGCTAATGATAGTGTTTACATTGTTTAGGAAAAGTTATATAATTTTAAGCGAGATCGGAGACATGAAATCTTCATCTTATTTGAAAGAAAGGAATGTATTTATTATGGCAAAAAAGTCTGATCCAATTGTAGATTTTGCTGAAATTAGAGAAAAGCTTGATAATCTTGGCAGTAATTATAGAAAACCTGTTCAAGTTATTGATAAAGATGGAAATATCGTAAATCAAGCTGCTTTTGATTCATTTACTGATGAACAATTAGTAGATTTTATGAAGAAAATGGTTTGGGAACGTGCTTTGCATGAACAAACAATTACATTTTCAAAACAAGGTAGATTAGGATTCTATGCTCCAACTTCTGGAGAAGAAGCTAGTGAAATGGGAAGTGTTTCTGCGTTTGAACCAAAAGACTTCTTATGGCCTGCATACCGTGATTTACCACAATTAATTCAACATGGTAGCACAATTGAAAAAGGATACTTATGGTCACGTGGTCATGTGTTAGGTAACTTATATGATGAAAATTACCGTAACTGGATGCCACAAATCATTATTGGTGCTCAATATGTTGAAGCTGCTGGTGCTGCTTTAGGTTTGAAGAAGAATGGTGAAAATAATGTAGCATTTGTATACACCGGTGATGGTGGTACTTCTCAAGGTGATACTTATGAAGGACTAAACTTTGCCAGTGCATTCCAAGCACCACTTGTAGCATTTGTTCAAAATAACAAATATGCTATTTCTGTTCCTCGTGAGAAACAAACAGCAGCTACTACTTTAGCTCAAAAAGCTGTAGCTATGGGTGTTCCTTCAGTACAAGTTGATGGAATGGATGTTTTGGCTGTTTACTTAGTAGCTAAAGCTGCTCGTGAATATGCTGTAAATGGTAACGGTCCTGTATTAATTGAAACATTAACTTACCGTTACGGTGCACATAGTTCTGCTGGTGACGATCCAAAGCGTTATCGTACAAAAGAAGAAGAAGATGAATGGCACAAAGTTGATCCATTAATTCGTTTACGTAAGATCTTAATTGAAAAAGGATTATGGTCTGATGAACAAGAAAGCGAATATGCAGATCAAGTTAAGAAAGAATGTAAAGAAGCATTGAAGAAAGCTGATAAAGAATACAAACAAACAACTATCGAACAATTGCAAAATACATTTGAAGTTCCAACTCCAAACATTAAGGAACAAATTGCCGAATTAGAAGCAAAGGAGTCTAAATAATCATGTCTGTTAAAACTTATATTAAAGCTATTACTGATGGTTTAGATCAAGTCTTGGCCGATGATGAAAAAACATTAATCTTCGGTGAAGATGTTGGTAAAAACGGTGGTGTTTTCCGTACTACCGAAGGATTACAAGATAAATATGGTGAAGATCGTGTGTTTGATACACCATTAGCTGAATCAGGAATCTTAGGATTATCTATTGGTTTAGCTGCTACTGGTTGGCGTCCATTACCAGAAATTCAATTTATGGGATTCACTTTTGAAGCTGTAGATTCAATTGCTGGTCAAATGTCACGTGCTCGTTTCCGTTTTGGTGGCACAAGAAACTTACCAATTACAATTCGTACACCATTTGGTGGTGGTACTCATACTGCTGAAATGCACTCAGATAACTTAGAAAACTTCTTCACAGGAGTTCCTGGATTACGTGTTGTTACCCCATCAAATCCATATGATGCTAAGGGATTAATTATTTCTGCTGTAGAAAACAATGACCCTGTATTATACTTGGAAAACTTGAAGTTATACCGTTCCATGAAGGATGAAGTTCCTGATGATAAATACACTATTCCTTTAGATACAGCTAAAGTTGTACGCGAAGGAACAGATGTAACTATCGTAGCTTACAGTGCTGAAGTAAATGAAGCTAAAAAAGCCGCTGATGCATTAGCTAAAGATGGTATTTCTGCAGAAGTTATTGATTTAATTTCATTATCTCCAATTGATACTGAAACAATCTTCAAATCAATCGATAAAACTCATCATGTAGTTGTAGTACAAGAAGCTCAAAAGATGGCTGGTGTTGGTGCTACTGTAGTATCAGCAATTGCTGAAAAAGATATTCTTTCATTAGATGCACCTATTGGAAGAGTAGCTGCTCCAGACAGCATTTATCCATTTGCTCAAGCTGAAGACGATTGGATTCCAGATGCTGCTGATATTGAAGCTAAAGTACGTGAAATCGTAAATTATTAATAAATTCAAAGGAGATTAATTAATGTCTTTCAAGTTTAAATTGCCTGAATTAGGTGAAGGAATGGCTGAAGGTGAAATTGCAGCTTGGGATGTTGCTGAAGGAGACAAAATCGAAGAAGATGACACTTTAGTCGAAATCCAAAATGATAAGTCTGTTTCTGAATTACCTTCTCCAGTTTCTGGAACAATTAAAAAGATTTATATGCAAGCTGGTGAAACAGCTAAAATTGGTGATGTATTAGTTGAAATTGATGATGGTTCAGCTGATGATTCCAGTTCAGATGACGCTGAAGAAAGTGCACCTGCAGAAGAACCAGCTCCAGTTGAAGAAGCACCTAAAGCTGAAGCTTCAGCAGCTCCAGCAAGTTCTGCTAATCCAAATCCAACATTAAGTAATCCTAACAAGATGGTTCTAGCTATGCCATCTGTACGTCAATACGCTCGTGACAACGGTGTTGATATTACAACTGTTACTCCATCAGGAAAACATGGACAAGTAACAAAAGCTGATATTGATGCTGCTAAATCCGGAGCACCTGTTGCAAGTGCAGCTGCAACAACTGCGAGTGCATCAGTAGAAGCAACTCCAGTAACACCATATGTTTCTGAAACTCCAGAAATGGAAACTCGTGAAGCAATGACTGCTACTCGTAAAGCTATTGCAGAATCAATGATGAACTCTAGAAAGGTTTCACCACAAGTTACATCATTTGATGACGTGGAAGTTTCTGCATTAATGGCTAACCGTAAGAAGTACAAAGAAATGGCTAGTGAAAGAGATATTCACTTAACATTCTTACCATACATTGTTAAAGCTTTAGTTGCAGTTATGAAGGAATTCCCTGAATTAAATGCATCAATTGATTATGCTTCTAAAGAAATTGTTTACAAGCATTATTACAATGTAGGTATTGCTACTGACACAGATCATGGTTTATATGTACCAAACATTAAGAATGCTGATTCCAAAGGATTATTTGAAATCGCTAAAGAGATTACTGAAAATTCACAAAAAGCATATGACAATAAGCTATCTGCTGATTCAATGAAAGGTGGATCAATTACTATCAGTAACGTAGGTTCTATTGGTGGTGGTTGGTTTACACCAATTATTAATCAACCAGAAGTAGCTATCTTAGGTGTAGGTAAGATCGCTAAAGAACCTTATGTAAACGAAGATGGTGAAATTGCCGTTGGTAATATGTTGAAATTATCATTAACATACGATCATCGTTTAATTGACGGTGCATTAGCACAACGTATCTTGAACAAGATGAAACAATTATTACATGATCCAGAAATGTTATTAATGGAGGGATAGTTTAGTAATGTCAGATGTTGAAAAAAGAGACACAGTTATTATTGGAGCAGGTCCGGGTGGTTATGTAGCCGCCATTCGTGCTGCTGAATTGGGTCAAAAAGTAACAGTTGTTGAAAAAGACGACACTTTAGGTGGTGTTTGTTTAAACGTAGGTTGTGTTCCTTCTAAAGCTTTAATTGCTGCTGGTCACCGTTTACAAGAAGCTAACGATGCTTCTACATACGGAATTACAACTCAACCAGCAACCATTGACTTTACAAAAACACAAGCTTGGAAAGATGAAAAAGTTGTTGCTCGTATGACTAACGGAGTAAAAATGCTTTTAAAGAAGCATAAAGTTGAAGTTATTCATGGAGAAGCTACTTTAGATGATAACAATCATTTACGTGTTATTGCTCCAGGTCCAAAACAATTCATGAGTCGTGATACTGGTATGAATATTGAATTTAAAGATTTAATTATTGCCAGTGGATCTCGTCCAATTGAAATTCCTAACTTTAAGTTTGAAGGCCGTGTAGTAGATTCTACTGGTGGATTAAACTTTAAAGAAATACCTAAGGAATTAGTTGTTATTGGTGGAGGATATGTCGGTACTGAATTAGCTGGTGCATATGCTAATTTAGGTGCTCACGTAACTATTTTAGAAGGTAGTCCATCAATCTTACCCAACTTCGAAAAAGATATGGTTGCTATTGCACAAAAGAACCTTGAAAAACATGGTGTAACAATTGTTACAAACGCAATGGCTAAGAAATCAGAACAAGATGATAGTTCAGTTACTGTTACTTACGAAGTTGATGGCAAAGCTAATACAGTAAAAGCTGATTATTGTATGGTTACTGTTGGTCGTAAGCCAAACACTGATAACATTGGTCTTGAATTTACTGATGTTAAAGTTGACAAACGTGGAATGATTGAAGTTGACGATCAAGGTAGAACAAGTGTTGAACATATTTACGCTATCGGAGACATCGTTAACAATGGACCTGCATTAGCTCATAAAGCATTCTTTAATGGTAAAGTTGCTGCAGGTGCAATTTCTGGTAAGAATACTTCTAATGATTATATAAGTGTTCCTGCTGTATGTTTCACAGATCCTGAATTAGCTAGTGTAGGTATGACTGAAGCTGAAGCTAAAGAAAAGGGATTAAAAGTTAAAACATCTAAATTCCCATTTGCAGGTAATGCACGTGCTGTTTCATTAGATCAAGCTGATGGATTTGTACGTTTAGTTACAACTGCAGATGAAGGTACAGTAGTTGGTGCACAAGTTGCTGGGCCTAGTGCTAGTGAATTAATCAGTGAATTAAGTTTAGCTGTTAACTCTGGAATGAATGCTGAAGATATTGCTTTAACAATCCATCCACATCCAACGTTAGGTGAACCTGTTGCTGAAGCTGCTGATGTAGCAATTGGTTTCCCAACACACATTTAGGAATGATTTTAAAGAGAGTCTAGATTTCTAGGCTCTTTTTTTATTGTCAGTAATCAAAATTTATGGTATGATATGCGCGTTATATTATTGAACTAATAAACTGTGACTTAGGTCACGGTTTTTAATTTGTCTAAAGGAGAATGAAATTGAAGACTAGAGATGATATTAGAAATATAGCAATTATTGCCCATGTTGACCATGGTAAGACCACTTTGTTAAATGAATTATTAAAACAATCTGATACTTTAGATGATCATACTGAAATTGCTGATCGTGCCATGGATACTAATGATTTAGAAAAAGAACGTGGAATTACAATTTTGTCTAAAACTACTGCTGTTAAATATGGTGATAAGCAGATTAATATTTTAGATACTCCAGGCCATGCTGATTTTGGTGGAGAAGTAGAACGTGTTATGCGGATGGTTGATGGTGTTTTGTTGGTGGTAGATGCTTATGAAGGAACAATGCCACAAACAAGATTCGTTTTGAAAAAAGCTTTGGATCAACATTTAACACCAATTGTTGTAATTAATAAGGTTGACCGTGAAGGAGCTCGTCCTGAAGAAGTAGTAGATGAAGTTTTAGATTTGTTTATTGAATTGGGTGCTGATGATGATCAATTAGAATTTCCAGTAGTATATGCTTCTGCTGTTAATGGAACATCATCTTATGATTCTGATCCAGCTAAACAAGAACATACTATGAAACCAATTTTTGATACAATTTTAAAAACTATTCCTGCACCTGTTGATAATTCTGATGAACCATTACAATTTCAAGTTGCTCTATTAGACTATAATGACTTTGTTGGTCGTATTGGAATAGGACGTGTATTTCGTGGCACGATTAAAGTTGGTGATAGTGTTACTGTTATGAAGTTAGATGGTAGCACACAGAACTTCCGTGTTACAAAATTATATGGTTTCTTAGGCTTAAATCGAGTAGAAGTTAAAGAAGCTAAAGCTGGAGATTTAATTGCCGTTTCTGGAATGGATGAAATTAATGTTGGTGAAACTGTAGTACCAACAGATCATCAAGAAGCATTGCCAGTTTTGAGAATTGATGAACCAACTTTACAGATGTTATTTAGAACTAATGATTCTCCTTTAGCTGGTCAAGAAGGAAAATTTGTAACTACACGTCAATTAGAAAATAGATTAAAACAAGAATTACATACAGATGTATCTTTACGAGTAGAAGATACTGATGAACCTGATGCTTGGATGGTATCTGGTCGTGGAGAATTACATCTTTCTATTTTAATTGAAACACTTCGACGTGAAGGATTTGAATTACAGGCTTCACGTCCAGAAGTTATTTATAGAGAAATTGATGGGGTAATGCAAGAACCATTTGAAGAAGTTCAAATTGATACTCCAGAAGAATACGCTGGTTCTATTATTGATACTTTATCTCAACGTAAAGGTGAGATGAAGAATATGGAAAATACTGGTAATGGTCAAACTAGATTGGAATTTTTAGTTCCTTCTAGAGGGTTAATTGGTTATTCTACAGAATTTCTTTCGTTAACTCGTGGTTACGGAATTATGAATCATTCTTTTAAAGAATATGGTCCAGTTATTAAGAATTGGAATCCTGGACGTCGTAATGGTACATTAGTTTCTATTAATCAAGGTAAAGCAACTACCTATGCAATGATGGGTGTTGAAGATCGTGGTAAGTTGTTTATTGATCCTGGTCAAGTAGTTTATGAAGGAATGATTGTTGGAGAAAATAGTCGTGAAAATGACATATCTGTTAATGTTACTAAAGCTAAGAATATGACAAATGTTCGTTCAGCTACTAAGGATATTACTGCAACAATTAAAACTCCAACTCATTTAACTTTAGAAGAATCGTTAGAATTCTTAAATGAAGACGAGTATTGTGAAATTACACCCGAAAATATTCGATTAAGAAAACAAATTCTTAATACTAATGCTCGTGAAAAAGCTGCTAAACGTAGAAAGGCTGCTGCTAGAGATAGTAAATAGTTTCTTAATAATAAAAAGGCTTTCATTACATGTAATGGAAGCCTTTTTTATCTTTTTGTAAAAAAAGTATTTAAGAATATCTGCTATAATAAAAAGGTTAATTAACGATTGGAGATTAAAATGGGGAAAAGGAAGCATTTACATTTACTTGATTGGTATATATTAATTCCTTTTATTTTGTTAAGTTTATTGGGAATTGTAATGGTTTATTCATCAAGTACATATATTGCTATTCATAGCGGAACAACAGCATTAGATTTTTTAATAAAACAATCGATATATTTTGTTGTTGGTTTAATGCTAATGTACTTTTTTTACCGATTAAATTTGAGTAAGTTACGAGACCCAGTTTTTATTAAAGCAATGTTTTGGGGTATTACTGCTTTATTGGTTTTTGTATTAATTTTTAGTGGTAGAGTTAACGGAGCCAAGGGTTGGATAAATTTAGGATTTATTAATTTGCAACCCGAAGAGTTTTTGAAAATTGTTATTATTTTATATTTTGCTGATTACATTGATGCACAAAAAACTTATTTATATGAAGATTACTTTAGCGTAATGAAACCAGCTTGGGGTAAAATGATCATTTTAGTTTTGCTAGTTCTATTACAACCAGATACTGGTGGTACTGCTATTGATTTATTTATTATTTTGGTTATGAGTATGTCAACCGGAATAAAAAAGCATCGACCAAGTAATCTGATGTTTTTATTGTTTCTAAGTTATTTTGTGATGGTATTTATGTTGTCTCATATGAATCTTCATGGTTCTATTTGGACACAACATTATCAATTACAAAGGTTAGTTGCATTTGTTAATCCATTTCAAAATGTACGAACTTCTGGTAGACAGTTAGTTAATTCTTATTATGCAGTAAGTAATGGTGGACTTTTTGGTGTTGGATTAGGAAATAGTGTTCAAAAAATGGGATATCTACCAGAAGCTAATACTGATTTTATTTTATCTATAATTGCTGAAGAATTGGGAACATTTACGGTATTAATTATTCTATTTCTTTTATTAGTGATTATTTTAAAGGCAATTCGTTTAGGGAAAAAAGCTACTAATTTGTATGACACTTTATTATGTTACGGAATATCAGCTTATTTCTTTATTGAAACATTGATTAATGTTGGAGCAGTTATTGGAGTTTTACCAATTTCAGGAGTTACATTACCGCTCATAAGTTATGGTGGATCTTCAATGCTAGCGTTATGTATTTGTATTGGGATTTTGTTAAATGTATCCAAACGAGAAAAAAGATATTATAGTGAAAATTAACAAGAATTATTCTACGTTAGTGGATAAGTAAAAAGATTTAAAAATACTAAGGATATTATTGATTTTAAGATAAGCATGCGAATTATTTCTGGTAAATTTGGTAGACGAACGTTATATGCTGTTCCTGGCAGACAAACACGTCCTACAACAGATAAGATAAAAGAAGCTATTTTTAATATTATTACTCCTTATATAAAATCTGACGGAATAGTGTTGGATTTATATGCGGGATCTGGAGGATTAGGAATTGAAGCCGTTTCAAGGGGAATGAAACAGGCTTTTTTAATAGATCATCAATTTAATGCAATTAAAACAATTAAAAGAAATGTTGCTGTTACTAAACATGAAGAAAGTTTTAAAGTGATTAAATCTGATGCTGAACGTTTTTTAAATGAATTAAATCAACAAAAAAATATTAAATTTGACTTAATTTTGTTAGATCCTCCTTATGCACAACAAAAAATTGAGAATGTTATGCAATTATTAGATAAGAATAATTTATTAAATAATCAAGCATTAGTAGTTGCGGAAACCAGTGACCAAGTTAATTTAAATAAGTGTTTTAATGGTTTTAATTTATTGAAGTATAAACATTACGGAATTACTCATATTTATGTTTATCGATATGATGGAATAGGAGAATGACAATTGGATAAAATAGCGGTATTTCCTGGCAGTTTTGATCCATTAACAAATGGACATTTAGATATTATTAAAAGAGCTATAGATATTTTTGATAAATTAATTGTTACAGTAGCAATTAATACAAATAAAAACGCTTTATTTTCATTAGAAGAACGTGTACAAATTATTCAAGATGTAATTAATTATGAAAAATTGTCTAATGTTCAGGTAATGAGTACAGATCAGTTAACTGTTGATTTCATGAAAACACATCATGCAAATTATATAGTAAGAGGTATTCGTAATGAAAATGATTACTTATATGAACGTGACATTGCAAATATTAATTCAGCATTGGCTGATAATAAAATTGAGTCAGTATTTCTATTGGCTAAGTCCCAAAATGAAAAACTATCGTCAAGTATGTTAAAAGAAATTATTCGTTTTAAGGGAGATATTAGTCAATTTGTTCCAAAAGTAGTTTTAGATCGAATTGATAATAAATAAGGTTGAGGATTATGAAAAAAAATAAAAAAAATATAATTGTTTGGTCATCTATTATATTAGGCATTGTCGTTTTGCTTATTTTAAGATTTATGCCGTTGAATTATTATATTGAGACACCTGGTTCTGCTAATAATTTAGAAAGATTTGTTTCTATGCCTACACGACCAGATCGTCATAAAGGTAGTTTTATGATTACTTCTGTATATTTACAACGGGCAACACCAATTACTTATGCTTTAGCTAAAGCTGATCCACATGCTAGCATTGAAAAAGAAGATGCAGTAACAGGTGGAGAAAATGCACAAGTTTATAGCAAAGTTCAACGTTTTTATATGAACAGTGCAATTAATGAAGCTATCGCAACGGCTTTTAAGGCAGCTCATCAATCTTATCATAAAAATTATTTAGGGATATATGTTCTTAGTATTTCGAAAAATTCTGATTTTAAACATAAAATTCATGTCGGTGATACCATAACAAAAGTTAACGGAGTACATTATAATTATGCTGAAGGTTATCAAAAGGCTTTAGCTAAATTAAAGGTACATCATAAGGTAAAAATTACTTATAAACATGATGGAGTGCAAAAAATTGCTACTGGAAGATTGATTAAATTACCAACTGGTAAATCGGGAATTGGTATTATGCTTACTGATAATGTAAAAGTCCATACAGATATTCCTATAAAAGTTAATCCTCAAAATATAGGTGGTCCTTCCGGAGGATTAATGTTTAGTTTACAAATTTACCAGCAGTTAACTAATGATAATTTAACAAATGGTAGAAAGATTGCCGGTACTGGAACCATTAATCGTTATGGTTATGTGGGAGAAATAGGTGGTATCGATAAAAAGGTGATTGCTGCGCATAAAGCTGGAGCTAAAATATTTTTTGCTCCATATATAAAACCGTATAAGATAATTTTGAAATATGAACCTCAACATATGACTAATTATCAGTTAGCTAAAAAAACAGCTAAAAAATATGCTCCAAATATGAAAATTGTACCAGTATCAACATTCGAACAAGCAGTACATTATTTACAAACACATCGTTAAAAGAGGAAATTAATTATGAATAAAAATAACACACGAATTTCTTGGGATAAATATTTTATGATGCAGGCTGTATTATTAGCTAGCCGTAGTACATGTAATCGTTTATCTGTAGGTGCAGTATTGGTTAGAGATAAACGAGTTATTGCCGGCGGATATAATGGTTCTGTTTCAGGAGATGATCATTGTACAGATGTAGGTGATTATTTAGTTGATGGCCATTGCTTAAGGACGATTCATGCTGAAGCTAATGCTATTGCGCAATGTGCAAGATTTGGTATATCTACAGATGGTGCAGAAATTTATGTAACTGATTTTCCTTGTTTACAATGTACTAAATCTTTATTGCAATCTGGCATCAAAAAAATAAATTATTTGCGTAATTATCATAATGATGAATATGTGATGCATTTAATTAAATTAAAAAATGTAGTTTTAAATCAAATCAAGTTAGATAAAAATATATTAGAAGATTTAAATTTAGATGAATATTTAACTAGTGGTAATTAATGAAATTAAACGAGTTATTGAATAATATAAATCAAAATAAATTAAATAATGTTTATGTTTTTACTGGTGATGAAGAGTACTTTTTTGAATATTTAGTGAATATTTTTAAAGAAAAGGTAATTTCAGATAATGAGGATATGAATTATAACGTTTATGATATGAATGAAGTTCCTTTATCTGATGCCATAGCCGATGCAATTGAGTTACCTTTTTTTGGTAATCATAAATTAACTGTGGTTAAAAATGCTTATTTTTTAACCGGAATGAATAATAAAAGTTCAATTAAACATAATGTTGATGAATTAATTGAATATTTAGGACATCCAAACGATTCAACTACTTTATTATTATTGGTATTCAATGCTAAATTAGATGGTCGTAAAAAAGTAGTTAAAAAAATAAAACAAACTAGTAAAATTATTGAATTAAATAAATTAGATTATCACGATACTCAATTATTTATCAAAAAAATGGTAAACAAAGATGGTTTTAATATTGAGCAGACCGCAATTGAAGAATTGATGTTAAGAACTGATAATAACTTGTTTGAAATTAAAAACAATTTATTAAAGATTGAGAGTTATTTACTAAAACGAAATACTATTAATGTTAATGATGTATATAAGTTAGTTCCTAAAGATTTTACTAATAGTGTTTTTGATTTGGGTAATGCTGTAGTAAATTTGCAATTTGATGAAGCTAATTATTTGTATGGACAATTTTTACTAAATGGTGAAGAACCGATTAAAATTAATGCATTATTAATTAATCAGTTTAGATTGTATTTGCAGGTAAGGGCTTTGATGAAAGAAAATTTAACTCAACAAACAATTGCACAAAAATTGTCAGTTCATCCTTATCGAGTAAAATTAGCAATACAAAAAAATCATGAATTTTCCTTAAAATTTTTATTAAGTGTTTACGAAAAGTTAATTGAATTTGAAAAACGTTTAAAAAGTACTAGTGATGATCCTAAATTAATGTTTAGTTTATTTTTGGTAGATTTAGATAGAATAAAAAACACCTTATCTTAAAAGATAAGGTGTTTTTAAAATCAAATAATAAAATTATTTATTTAACATAGCTGATAAACGAGACTTGTCTCTTGAAGCTTTATTCTTTTTAATTAATCCTTTAGAACAAGCACGATCAATGGCAGAACTAGCAGCGCGAAGTAATTCTTCTGCATTATCAGCTTTGTCTTGAACAGCTTTTTTAAATTTCTTAACAGCAGTTCTTTCTTTACTTAACTGAGTAGCACGTCTTTCATTAGCTATTTCATTTGTTTTCATACGTGCAATAGCTGATTTAGTAACTGGCATTTTTTCACCTCCTAAATGGTTTGAAACGATCAAACTAGTTTTAACGTCAATCATTATACATGACGCACTAAGTGAATGCAATAATTCTTAATAATTACTAGTAAAAAAAAGAGTTAACCTTTACAATGTAGTATGTGATTTTTTATTTGGGAGTTGTTTATGAGTATTAATAGAAAAGAATTAAAACAAAGAGCTAAAGATAGTTTACATAATAATTGGGGGAAGGCTATTTTATTTAACTTTTCTAATAGATTTATTATGTGGATTTTTACTATGTTAGCTTACTTTGCTATGTTATCTTATTGGGCAGTAATTTGTGCACCGGATAATACTGCAATAGTTGTAGGTGGTATTGCATTGATTGTTTTTTTGATTTTGTTATTAATTTTTGTATGTGTATTTTCAGGTTCTGTGCAATATGGATATTTAAACTTAATTAGAAATAGGGATTATGATATTAAGCCATTTAAAGGTAATTTTTTAGTATTTAGTTCGAAATACTTTTTAGGATTTTTAGGAGTTTATGTAGCATATTTATTCTTTGGCTTATTGTGGTCATTATTGCTAATAATTCCAGGATTAATAAAATTTTATTCTTATTCTCAAAGTTTATATATCTTTAAAGATCGTGCTGATAAAGAAAATTTGACACTTAAAGGATGTTTAACAAGAAGTAAACAATTAATGCAAGGACATAAATTTGAATTATTTAAATTACAACTAAGTTTCTTAGGTTGGATTGTTTTGAGTATGTTTACTTTAGGTATTGGTTTATTGTGGGTAATGCCTTACATGAGCGCAACGTTTGCTGCTTTTTATGATGAATTAAGTAAACATGAACAAGAAATTCCACAAGATTTAAAAGCATTTTAATGTTGAATTAACATAAATAGTATTATAGAATTTCATGTGGACCTATTACAAAGCAATTTGCTACCACTTGGCGGTTGTTTAGTAATAGGAGACAATGATTATTAAAAGGTGGATTTATAATGTCAATTACTAAAGAACAAAAAAATAAAATTATTGCAGAATATGGTCGCCATGAAGGAGATACTGGTTCTGCAGAAGTACAAATTGCTTTATTAACAACTGATATAAATCAGTTAAATGATCATTTGAAAGTTCATTCACACGATTACCATTCTCAACGTGGATTATTAAAGAAGATTGGTCATCGTCGTAATTTATTACGTTATTTACGTAATACAGATGTTGAACGTTATCGTAAATTAATTAAGCAATTAGGTTTGCGTCGTTAATTTTTTTGAAAAAAGGATCTATCATATGATGGATCCTTTTTCTTTATGAAAATAATTAAATATATGATAGACTTACTTTGATTGTAAAAAAGTAATTTATGTAAATATTAAAGGAGCATAATGGAAAAACAAGATACAAAAGTAAGAATTATCATGTTTGGCGGGGTACGTGAAAATGGAAAAAACATGTATGCCGTAGAAGTAAATGATGATATTTATATTTTAGATTGTGGATTACAATATCCAGAAAATGAATTGTTAGGAATTGATGTTGTTATTCCTGACTGGAGTTATTTGAGAGAACACAAAGATCAAGTTAAAGCGGTATTTTTAACTCATGGTCATGCTGATGCAATCGGTGCATTACCATACTTTGTAAGTGAATTTAATGTACCAGTTTATGGATCTAGTTTGACGATCGCTTTAGCTAGATTAGCTGTAAATAACTATGAAAAATCTAAAAAATTTAAGAAATTTCATACAGTTACAGAACGTTCACGATTAAAATTTAATGATGTTAATGTCAGTTTCTTTAAAACTACGCATAATATTCCAGAATCTTTAGGAATAGTTTTAAAAACTAATTTAGGACAAGTTGTATACACTGGTGACTTTAAATTTGACCAAACTGCTAGCAAATATTATCAGACTGATTTAGCTCGTTTAGGAGAAATTGGAAAACGAGGTGTACTAGCATTACTTAGTGATTCTGCTGGTGCAGAGCAACATGGATATGCTGCTAATGAAAATGATGTTTATGAATATATTTATGATCAATTTAAGCGACATAATGGTCGTATAATAGTTGCTAATGTAGCTGCTAATATTTTGAGAATTCAGGAAGTATTGAATGCAGCAATAGCTACTCATCGTAAAGTTGTTTTGATGGGTAAAGATTTAGAAAATATTGTTCAAACTGCAATTAAATTAAAAAAATTGAATTTACAAGATCCAGAAGTGCTGGTTAGCTATAAAAAATTAAAGAACTTGGATCCAGAAGAAACGGTAATTTTAGAAACTGGTAAAATGGGTGAACCGATTAAAGCATTGCAAAGAATGGCTACTGGAGAAGATAAGTTCATTCAAATTCAACCTGATGATTTAGTTTTAATTGCTACTACAACATCAACAGCAATGGAAACTACTGCAGCTAAAACAAGAGATTTAATTTTTAGAGCTGGTGGACATGTTGAAGTTATTTCTGATGATTTACAGATTTCAGGTCATGGATCTCCATCAGATTTACAATTAATGATTAATTTAATGAAACCAAAATATTTAATCCCAGTACAGGGTGAATACCGTGTATTGAATCTTCATGCTCATTTAGCTGAACAAACAGGGATGCCATCAAGTAATATTTTCATTACAGAAAAAGGTGATTCCTTAGTTTATGATGGAACTGAGCCAATGCATTTATCTGATAGTTTTGAAGTGTCTAATGTGATGATTGATGGTATTGGTGTTGGAGACATTGGTAATATTGTTTTACGTGATCGTAAGATACTGTCTGAAGATGGAGTGTTTGTAGCTGTTATTACAATTGATCGTAAACAAAAGAAAATCATTAGTGAACCTAAGATCACTTCGCGTGGATTTGTTTATGTTAAATCTAATCGAGACTTGATTAAACAAAGTTCAGAAATTGTAAAGGATGTTGTAAGAGCTAATTTAGATGCTACTGATTTTGATTGGGGACATTTAAAACAAGAAATTAGAGAAAAGTTAAGTCATTATTTGTTTGAACAAACACGACGTCGTCCGGTGGTATTACCAATTGTTATGGAAGTAAATCAAAATAAACATCGGTTGCATAATAAAACAACAGTTAAGGCTGCTAAGAATGAATAAAGAAGAACTTAAAGAGTTCATTGATAACGTTAAAAAATTATTTAATAAACAAGAGTATCAACAAATTGTTGATCAAATGGATGAGATTAACTTAACTGATCAAACGTTAGAATTAAATTACATGTTTGTTTATTCGTTATTTAATTGTCATGAGTATTCTTCTGCAAGAAATATTATAGAAGCTTACTTATTAGAATATTTAAAATATGATCAAAGTAGAGAATTAGCGTTTGACGTTTTACTACAAAATCAAGAATTTGTTTTTGCCCATGAATTAGTATGTTTAATTCATGATCATGAACAAAAGAAGTATTTAAATAAAATTGAATCGTTTGAAGCTAATTTTGAAAAAAATAACCCAGAAACAGTAAAAACTATATCAAGAAATTTTTATCATTTAAGTAGTTTTGATTCATTAATGACTTATCGTATCTTTCATAACGCATTAAAATTACCATTAAAAAATTATGTTAAACAAGCACAGTTTTTATTAATGGATCCATTTTTATCTAGTTTATTTAAAGCTAGTATTTTAGATGTTTTACGTAAAGTTAGGTTTGATCAAGAAATTTCGTTTATTTGGATTGATCAACAATCTTATCAATTAATACCAGCAGATTTATCTAAGTTGGAAGATAATTTAATATATGTAGATACTAATGATTTATTGTCAGCTAAACTTGGTAATACTGATCCAACTACATATCATCAGTTACAACAAGAATTATATTTACAGTTATTAATCAGTTACCCATTTTTAAATAAGGTAGTACGTAATGCTAATGATTGGATTGATACTTTAATCGGCCGTTATTATCAAGATGTCAGTGATAATTTAGATACAGATAGTTTAAAGTGGCAAAAAAAGTTGGCTAAGGAAATTGATCAAGTACTAAATAACTGAATTTTAATTTAATTATTAACACTTTATTATTTACAAATAATATAGTAATGGATATAATACTTAAGGATTCTTGAGTGAACGGTGAAAGTATTTTCACTTTTAATCGAGGATGTAGTATACTATATTTCATAACAGTGTTAAGTATTTAACACGATATTTATTAAATGGAGGTTTTCATTTTGGCTGAAAAAGAACATTATGAAAGAACAAAACCCCATGTAAACATTGGTACTATTGGACATGTTGACCATGGGAAAACAACATTAACTGCTGCTATTACCAAATATTTATCTGAAAAAGGTTTAGCAGAAGCTCAAGATTATGCTTCAATTGATAAAGCACCAGAAGAACGTGAACGTGGAATCACAATTAACACTGCGCACGTTGAATATGAAACAGAAAAGCGTCATTATGCACATATTGATGCTCCAGGACATGCTGACTATGTTAAAAATATGATCACTGGTGCTGCTCAAATGGATGGTGCTATCTTAGTTGTTGCTGCAACTGATGGTCCTATGCCACAAACACGTGAACATATTTTATTAGCTCGTCAGGTTGGTGTTAACTACATCATTGTTTTCTTAAACAAGACTGATTTAGTTGATGATGATGAATTAGTTGACTTAGTTGAAATGGAAGTTCGTGAATTATTAAGCGAATATGATTTCCCTGGTGATGATGTTCCTGTTATTAGAGGATCAGCTTTGAAAGCTCTTGAAGGAGATCCTGAACAAGAAAAAGTTATTGCTCATTTATTAGATGTTATCGATGAATACATTCCAACTCCAGAACGTGATACTGATAAACCATTCTTAATGCCAGTTGAAGATGTATTTACAATTACTGGTCGTGGTACTGTTGCTTCTGGTCGTATTGATCGTGGTACAGTTAAAGTCGGTGATGAAGTTGAAATTGTTGGTTTAGTAGAAGATATCTTGAAATCAACTGTTACTGGACTAGAAATGTTCCGTAAGACTTTGGACCTAGGTGAAGCCGGAGATAACGTTGGTGTATTACTACGTGGTATTAACCGTGATCAAGTTGTTCGTGGTCAAGTTCTTGCTGCACCTGGTTCAATTCAAACACACAAGAAGTTCAAGGGTGAAGTTTATGTCTTAACTAAAGACGAAGGTGGACGTCATACACCATTCTTCTCAAATTATCGTCCACAATTCTACTTCCATACAACAGATATTACTGGTGTTATTGAATTACCAGATAATGTTGAAATGGTTATGCCAGGTGACAATGTTACATTTGATGTTGAATTAATTGAACCTGCTGCCATTGAAAAAGGTACTAAGTTTACTGTTCGTGAAGGTGGACATACTGTTGGTGCCGGTGTTGTATCAGAAATTGAAGATTAATAATATTAATTTTTAAAAGCACGTAGTTTGTTTAAACTACGTGCTTTTTTATTTAAGTCTGTTTACTTTTTACAAAGCTTACGATAAACTATTAAGCGTATTTGTTGAATTTAGAAGTAGTTTGCTTTCTACTTATATGGAGGAATTTTAATGACAAGTAAAGCAAAAGCAGAAAAAAAAGAAAATAATCAAGTGGAAATTACTTTTTCAATTAACAATGAAAAAGTACAAGAAGGTTTAGATAAAGCTTTTTTAAAGACTAGAAAGAAAATTAATGTTCCTGGTTTTAGAAAAGGTAAAGTTCCACGTGTTGTATTTAACAATATGTATGGTGAAGAAGCATTATATAACGATGCTTTGAATATATTATTACCAGAAGCATATTCAGAAGCTTTGAAAGAAACTGATATTAATCCTGTAGATCAACCTAATATTGATGTTGTTAGTCTAGACAAAGGTAAAGATTGGGTTTTAAAGGCTGTTGTAACAGTAGAACCAGAAATTAAACTAGGTGATTATAAAGGATTATCTGTAACTAAACAAAGTACAACTGTAACTGCTAAACAAGTAAACGATGAATTAGAAAGAATGCGTAATCGTCAAGCAGAATTAGTTTTAAAAGAAGATGCAGCTGCTGAAAAAGGTGATACTGTAGTTATTGATTATAAAGGAACAGTTGATGGAAAAGAATTTGATGGTGGCAGTGCAAATAATTATAGTTTAGAACTAGGCTCTAATACATTTATTCCTGGATTTGAAGATCAGTTAATTGGTCATAAAGCGGATGAAGATGTTGATGTCAATGTAACTTTCCCTAAAAACTATCAAGCCAAAGAGTTAGCAGGAAAAGATGCTTTATTTAAAGTTAAGATTCATGAAGTTAAGACCAAGGAATTGCCTGATTTAGATGATGAATTTGCTAAAGATGTTGATGAAGAAGTTAGCTCTTTAGAAGAGTTAAAAACGAAAACTAAAGATCGTTTAAAGAAACAAAAAGAAGAAGCTGCTCATGATGCTATTGAAGATGAAACATTAAATGAAGCTGTTGATAATGCAGAAGTTGTAGGAGGAAAAATTCCTCAAGCTATGATTGATTCAGATGTTCGTCGACAAATGGATCAATACTTATCACAAATGGCTCAACAAGGAATTGATCCAAAGACTTACTATAAGATAACTGGTACTACAGAAAAAGATTTACAAAATCAATTTAGTGTTGATGCTGAAAAGCGTGTTAAAACTAATTTAGTTTTGGAAGCTATTGTTAAGGCAGAAAAAATTGATGTTAGTGAAGATGAAATTAAGAATGAAGTTAAAGATTTAGCAGCTCAGTACAATATGAAAGAGGATGCAGTACGTTCTGCTTTATCTGATGATATGTTGAAACACGATGTTTCAATCAAAAAAGCTTTAGACTTATTAGTTGATACAGCTAAGCAAGATAAAAAGGCAACGACTAAAAAGAAAGATGATTCAAATAAAAAATCATCAACTAAGAAAAGTACAACTAAGAAATCAACAAAATCAACGTCAACTAAAAAAGCTACAAGTAAGAAGTCATCAACAAAAAAGAGTAGTAAATAATGCTTAGTAAAAAGCTTTTATCTAATTGATAAAGGCTTTTTTTATTAAATAAGGCATTGTATTAGGTAATTTATGATTAATTTGCTATTATAAACTTGCTATTAAGAAGAATAATTTATTAATTGGATGTAAATATGTCAGATAAAACAACAGATGAAACAAAAAATGAAATTTTACACTGCTCATTTTGCGGTAAAACACAAGATCAGGTTGAACGTTTAATTGCTGGACCTGGAGTATATATATGTAATGAATGTATAGATTTGTGTGAAAAAATTATTGAAGAAGAAAAAGAATCTAATGAAGATGATTTAGATAAATTAGAAAAGCTACCGACTCCAAAAGATATTTTGAATGAATTAAATAAATATGTAATTGGACAAGATGCTGCTAAAAAAACTTTATCAGTAGCTGTTTATAATCATTATAAAAGAATTATGCATTTAGATGAGGATACTAATTTACAAAAAAGTAATATTAGTATCATTGGACCAACTGGATCAGGAAAAACTTATTTAGCACAAACACTAGCTAATATTTTACATGTTCCGTTTGCTATAGCTGATGCTACTACTTTGACTGAAGCTGGTTATGTCGGTGAAGATGTTGAAAATATTTTATTACGATTATTACAAAATGCTGACTATGATGTAAAAAGAGCTGAACATGGAATCATTTATATTGATGAGATAGATAAAATTGCTAAAAAAAGTGAAAATGTGTCTATTACAAGAGATGTATCTGGCGAAGGTGTTCAACAAGCTTTATTGAAAATTTTAGAGGGAACGATTGCTAATGTACCACCTCAAGGAGGTAGAAAACATCCACAACAAGAGTTTATTCAAATAGATACTACTAATATTTTATTTATTGTTGGTGGAGCTTTTGATGGAATTGAAAAAATTGTTAAAAACCGTTTAGGAGAAAAAACTATTGGTTTTGGCACAGATTCTAAATCTAATGATGAATTGAATAGTTTAACTGATAAAGATATTATGCAACATGTTATTCCAGAAGATTTATTAGAATTTGGTTTGATTCCAGAATTTATTGGACGTTTACCGATTTTGACTGCTTTACAAAAGTTGGATAAAGAAGATTTAGTAAAAATTTTAACTAAGCCTAAGAATGCATTGGTAAAACAATATACTAAATTGATTGAATTAGATGGAGCAAAATTAACATTTAAAGAGGATGCGTTACAAGCTATTGCGCAACAAGCAATTGATCGTAATGTAGGTGCGCGTGGTCTGCGTTCCATTATGGAAAATGTTATGGAAGATATTATGTTTGACCTGCCTAGTCATGATGATATTAAAGAAGTTATTATTACTAAAGAAACAGTTACTAATCATGAAAGGCCTAAGTTAGTTAAATAAATATAATTATTATGCGTAAAATAAAAAATATTAATTTATTAATTAGTGCGGTTCAAGAAAAACAATATCCTAAACATGATTTACCAGAAATTGCTTTTTTAGGAAGATCTAATGTGGGGAAATCTTCTTTAATTAATAGTTTAGTTAATCGTAAATCTTTAGCACATACTTCGAGTAAACCTGGAAAAACACAAACTTTAAATTTTTATAATATTAATAACGATTTTTGTTTAGTAGATGTTCCAGGATATGGTTTTGCTCAAGTGTCTAAAAAAGATCAAGAACGTTTTGGACAGATGGTAGAAAATTATTTAGTTAATCGCGATAATTTACGTGGAGTGGTATTATTAATCGATTCACGTCATAAGCCAACTGATGACGATAAATTAATGTACAATTATATTAAGTATTATCATTTGCCTATCTTAATAATTGCAACTAAATCTGATAAAATTACAAGGAGTAAATGGAATGCTTGTAAAAGTTTAATTAAGCAAACATTGAATTTAGATGAAGAAGATGGCTATGTTCAATATTCAGCATTAAAAAAAATGGGTATCGACGATGTTTGGCAATGGATTGATAAATTATTGGAGGAATGATTGTGGATTTTAATGAGTATCAAAAAAAAGCAAAACGTACATTATTTGGTAATGAACAAGTATTAACAAATATTACTTTAGGTTTGGCTAATGAAGCTGGTCAAGTTGTAGATTTAGTACAACGTTACACTTTTCAAGGAAGAAAATTGGATCACGATGTTTTGGTTCATGAACTAGGGGATGCTTTGTGGTATTTGTCTCAGATAGCAGAATGGGCAGATATTGATTTTAATGAAGTGGCTGATAAAAATATTAAAGATTTAAATGAAAGATATCCTGATCCTGAAAATGAAACTTGGAAATAGTATGTTTAATAACACGAGTAATTGATAAATTATTCGTGTTATTTTATTATCTATGGTGTATTTATTGGTTTTAATAATTGGAGGATTATTTTGGAAAGAAAAGAACATTATCGTATGTATAAACATGGCAAACAATGGATGTTTGGGATTGTTACAGCAGCATCAGTGATGATGTTAGGAGCTAAGGCGGAAGTTTCTGTACATGCCGATACTAATCAAGCTAGTGACAAGACTGCATCAACTACTGCCAATAATAATTTAACGCAAGCCAAACAAGTAGCTTTGCAAAGCACAACTACAAATACAACAACAGTTAAAACTCAAGCAACAAATTCAACTAGTACTGCTAAGGTAACAGCAACGCACGTTGCTGCAGCTAAAGCTGCTGATAGTACAGTAAAGACTGCTGAATCAGCTAAATCCACTAATCAGTCAACTAATAATGCTGCTTCACAAGCTAGTACATCTACCAAGATTTCAGATAGTACTACTAAGACGACTAATGATAATACACAATCATCCAATGATAGTACTAACACTACAAATACCAACTCTACGAATGATACGACACCAGTCCAAGTGCATGAAAATGGGCAAACTTACTTAAGACAACCAGGCTCAGATCAAAATATTACTGGTTGGCAAAGCCAAACCGTGAATGGTCAAAATGAAGTGTACTATTATGATCCCCAAACTGGAGCCATGGTCCATGGTCAACAAAAGATTGATGGTCATTGGTATTACTTTGATGAAAAGAATGGCGAAATGTTAACAGGATTTCAATATATTCCAGATCAAAATAAGACCTGTTATTATGACCAAAATGGGGAAATGCAATATGGTTGGCAATATATTAATGGCCAAACTTATTATTTAGATCAAAATACGGGCGCCTTGACCCATGGTCAAGCTAAAATTAATGGTCATTGGTACTTATTTGATCAAAAAGATGGGCACATGCTAACGGGCTTTCAATACTTAGCCGATGAAAAATTAACTTGCTACTATAATCCAGCTACTGGTCAAATGGAATATGGTCAACAAAAAATTGATGGCCATTGGTATTTATTTGATCCTAATTATGGGAGTCGCTTAACTGGTTTCCAACACATTGCCGATCAAAATAAAACTTGTTATTACAATCAAGCTGGTCAGATGCAATATGGCTGGCAAACTGTGAATGGACAAAAATATTATTTAAATTCTGATACTGGGGCAGTGACCTACGGTCAAGCTAAGATTAACAATGCTTGGTACTTATTTGATCACAATGATGGGCATATGTTAACGGGATTTCAATATATTCCGGATCAAAATAAGACTTGTTATTATGATCCAACTACTGGTCAAATGCAATATGGAGTCAAAACAATTAATGGCCACAAATATGATTTTGATGTAAATACTGGAAATGAATTACACGGCATCCAATATGATGGTCAAGGTCATTTAATTGATTTAGGCGATAATGGAATTGCTGTAGAGAATACAACTGTAACGGTTGCTAGGCAAACTTATACAGTAGATGACCAAGGTGCGTTGAAGTTGACCGATGGTCAACAACAAGTGGCCGGACACTGGTATTTTGTGAAGGACAGCTTAGTCCAAACTGGCTTCCAAAAGTTAACTGATCAAAATAAGACTTGTTATTATGATCCAACGACAGCCCAAATGGTCTATGGCTTACGCCAAATTAATGGTCATTGGTACTTATTCGATCAACATACGGGAGCCATGTTAACTGGTGTTCAATTTTATCAAGGTTGGCGTTACTTTAATTCTGATGGTACAGAAGCGATTAGTGAATTTGTCCACCAAGGTAATGTTTGGGATTACTATAATCAAGCTGGAGTACGAATCTTTGGTCAACAAACCATTAATGGACACCAATACTTAATCAGTACCCAAACCGGTGGTTTGGAAGTTGGTTTCCAAACAGTTGCTGGGCAAACTCATTATTATAACGAAAATGGGACTAATCCGAATACCGATAGTTATGGGCAAATGTTAACTGGCCAACAACTGATTAATGGCAAACATTATCGTTTTGATAATCAAGGCAACATGATTGTGGGCACGTATGTAAATAACGGTCAATTAGAAGATTATGGCACCGACGGTGTCCAAGTCATTAATCAACAAATTACCGATAATGCCGGTCATCAATTTACTTTTGATGCCAATGGTAATTTAGCACGTCCAGCAGATATTTGTAGTGATGGTCAGTTTGAATTTAATGGTCAATGGTATTTGATGAACCAAAATAATCAAATTCAAACAGGCTGGCAAACCATCGCCGATGAACCCGGTAAACAATACTATTACGATCCAGTTAATGGAACGATGACCAAAGGTCAACGCCAAATTGATGGTCATTGGTATTACTTCAATGAGGATACCGGAGCCAAAGTAACTAATGCCTTTCAAAAGATTGCTGATCAAAATAAAACTTGTTATTACGACAACAATGGTTGGATGGTTTATGGACAACAAAAGATTGCCGGCCAATGGTACTTATTTGATCAACATAGCGGCGCTATGTTAACGGGCTTCCAATACATTCTGGATCAAAATAAGACTTGTTATTATGATCCAACTACCGGTCAAATGCAATATGGCTTACAAAGTATTTGGGGTAATGCTTATTATTTTGATCCTAATAGTGGTGCCGAAATATTTAATCAAAATATTAATTTAGGATATGGAACTGCTTATTTTGGTGGAGATGGTAGTATGCAAAGTATGCTACTTAATTTCACATATTATTCACAATTAAATCAAGGAGCTCCTGAAGGTTGTGAAGGAACATCTCTACAAATAGCTGAATCTGTTCGTGGTTGGCATCATTCATTACAACAAATTTATGGTACTGTTGGATATGGATGGGATAAAGATTGTTATAACGGATTTTATGGTAATCCTTTTGGAGGAGGAGTTTGGAAAACTCAAACAGTTACTTCTTCATGGATGGCTTATATGTTAACTAATTTAGATCCTGGTATTCATGATATGACTGGTGCAAGTATTCAAGATGTAATCCATGAGCTGCAATTTGGACATGCTGTAGTTACATGGGCTAATTATGATTGGAATGCTAATCCCTCTGATCAGAATGATTATCATGTTATGACAATTGTTGGTTATAGAAATGGTCAATTTTTAATTGCTGATCCTTATTCGTATAGTCGACGAGTTTATTGGGTTAATCAAGGAACTTGGAACTATGTAAATAAAAATGAACATGCTAATGGTTGGAATTTGCCAACAGGAATGAATTTAACAGTTTAATAAAAAAAGCCTTCTAAATAAAGAAGGCCTTTTTTATTTATTCATTTATATCTTTGTTTTTCTCTTCATCTTTGTTTCGTTTTTTATTTTTTGTTTTTTCTTTAGGATCAATTGCAAATTGATCAAATAATTTATTCAAATCATCTTGTTTTTTAAAAGTTAATCCCATAATAATACTCGATTCTTTATTAAAAATATTTATTATATATAATAGTATAAAAAAGAATTAAATAGTTAAAGATTTAATTAGGAGAATTTAGTGCCAACTAATTCAGAAAAGATAGAGAAAAAATTAAAATTATTACCTAAAATGCCTGGATGTTATTTAATGAAAGACAAAAATGGCAAGATTATTTATGTTGGTAAAGCTAAAAATTTGTATAATCGTGTTCATTCTTACTTTAAATCTGAACATACAGGTAAAACAGCTCAATTGGTTGAAAATATAGCTGATTTTGAAACTATTGTGACTAGTAATGAAAAAGAATCATTTCTTTTAGAGATTACGTTAATACAAAAGCATCAGCCTTATTATAATATAAAGTTAAAAAGAGGAACTGGATATCCGTTTATCAAAATAACTAATGAACGTGATCCACGGTTATTATTAGTTAATAATGTAAAAAAAGATGGTGGTTATTATTTTGGACCGTATCCAAATGTTTATGCAGCGGAAGAAACCATTCGATTTTTACAAAAAGTTTATCCATTACGACACTGTCAAGGATATCAAGGTAGACCATGTTTGTATTATCATATGGGACAATGTTTAGGAGCTTGTTTTAAAAAAGTACCTAAAGAAAAATATGATGAACAAATAAAAAAAATAAAAGATTTTTTAAATGGGAAAACTAATAAAATTGTTACAAAATTACAACAAGAAATGCAACAAGCAGCTGAAAATATGGAATATGAACGTGCAGCTGATTTGCGAGATCAGTTAAAATATATTGATGCTACTGTTGAACGCCAAAAGATCATTGCCGATGATAACAAGCCACGTGATATTATTAATTTTTACGCTGAACGCGGATGGTTATCGATTCAAATATTTTTTATTCGCCAATCTAGATTATTAAAACGAGTTAAATATTTATTACCAATTGTATCTGATAATGCTATCGATGAATTTGAAACTTTTGTTATTGAATTTTATCAACAACAAAATGTGATTTTACCTAAGGAAATTATTTTACCCAAACAATTACCAGAAAGTGTTTTAGAAACGATTAATAGTATATTATGTACTAATGTAAAATTAGCTTTTCGTGGTAAAAAGCGAGAGTTAATTGAATTAGCTGGTAAAAATGCTCGATTGGCTTTAGAAGAAAAATTTCGCTTGTTGGAGTTAGATGATAGTAAGACAATAAAAGCTGTAGATGAATTATCGAATATCTTAAATATTCAAACAGCTCATCATATTGAAGCTTTTGATCATTCACATGAACAAGGGACAGACATAGTTTCTGCCATGGTTTATTTTAAAGATGGACAACCGGATAAAAATAATTATCGTAAATTTAAATTAAAGACCGTAGATCATGCGGATGAAGCAGCAAGTACTCGTGAAGTAATTCGGCGTCGATATTCTAGATTGTTAAAAGAGGAGAAACCATTACCAGATTTAATTCTAATGGATGGAGGAATAGTGCAAATTAATGCTGCTAAAGATGTGTTAGAAAATGAATTAAATTTAAATATTCCTTTAGCTGGTATGGTTAAAAACGATAAGCATAAAACGGCAGATTTGATTAGCGAAAATGATGACTATTTGAACTTAAATCCTAAAAGTAATGCTTTTTATTTATTGCAAAGAATTCAAGATGAAGTGCACCGATTTGCAATAACGTTTCATACTCAATTACATAATAAAAATGCTTTAAGTTCACATTTAGATAGTATAAAAGGAGTTGGGCCAAAAACACGAAATAAATTATTACGTAAATATGGTTCAATGAAAAAAATATCTGAAGCTGACATTAATGATATAAAAGCTTTAGGAATTAGTTATTCTTTGGCTCAAACAATTAAAATCACTGCCAATGCAATTGTAAATAATGAAAAAAGAAAAAGTATGGTGCACCATCAAAATTAATTAAGTTTGTTGAGGTAAATATGGCATTTGTAGATTATGCAAAAATTGAATTAAAGGCTGGTCACGGTGGTAACGGAATTGTTTCTTTTAGAAGAGAAAAATTTGTGCCTAATGGTGGTCCGTTCGGTGGAAATGGTGGTCATGGAGGAAACATTGTTTTTCAAGTTGATGAAGGTTTGAGAACATTAATGGATTTTCGCTATAATCGTCATTTTAAGGCTAAACCAGGACAAAATGGTATGACTAAAGGGAAAACAGGGCGATCTGCTGATGACTTAATAATTAAAGTACCTATGGGAACTTTAATTAAAGATGCTGAAAGCAATGAAATATTAGCAGATTTAACGAAACCTAATGAAAAGGTTATTATTGCTAAAGGAGGTCGTGGTGGACGTGGAAATATGGCGTTTGCTACACCAAAAAATTCAGCACCAGAAATTGCTGAAAATGGTGAACCTGGAGAAGAGAAAACTGTAATTTTAGAATTAAAATTATTAGCAGATGTAGGTTTAGTTGGTTATCCGTCTGTAGGTAAATCGACTTTATTATCAGTTGTAAGTAATGCTAAACCTAAAATTGCAGATTATCATTTTACAA
Organism: Candidatus Gallilactobacillus intestinavium; assembly: GCA_017694665.1. Lineage (GTDB taxonomy): Bacteria > Bacillota > Bacilli > Lactobacillales > Lactobacillaceae > Gallilactobacillus > Gallilactobacillus intestinavium. Next base: position 8,887 of record JADIMP010000083.1, on the reverse strand, counting down.
CTATTGATCCAAATATTGGAGTAGTTAAGGTAAATGATACTGATAGCTTTGTAATGGCAGATTTACCTGGATTAATTGATGGAGCTAGTCAAGGAATTGGATTAGGATTTAAATTTTTAAAACATATTGAACGTACTAAGTTAATTGTACATTTAGTATCAATGGATAGAACAGATGATGATCGTGATCCCATTGAGAAATTTAAAGCAATAAATCAAGAACTATCAACGTATGATAATAAATTACTCAAATTACCACAAATTGTTGTGGCTACAAAAATGGATATTACTGGTGCAAAAGACGAATTCCTAACGTTTAAAAGAGATTTAGAAAATGTTAAAATTGTAAACGTTAAAGATGTATTATCTATATCTTCAGTAACACATCAAGGAATTGATGAATTATTGAATAAAATTAATCAAACGTTAAAGACTTTAAGTCAACGTGTAATGAAAACAAATGATGAAGAAAAAATAGTTAATTATAATTATGATGATCAAAAATCAGAAGATAATTCATTTAAGATTACACGTTTAGATGGCCATTTATGGCAAGTATCTGGCTATAAAGTAGAGAAGTTGTTGAAAATGACAAATACTCAATATGAGCAAAGTTTGTTAAGATTTGCTCGTCAGCTAAAGAGTATGGGAATTGACGAAGCTTTAGCTCAGGCAGGTGCACAAGATGGAGATACTGTCCAAATTTTAGATTTTACATTTGAATATATGAAATAATTGGAGTTTATTTATAAATGCAAAATGATAGTGAAATGACTGATAAACAACAGTCAAGTGTATCTACTAATCAAGAATATTTTACGGGTATAAATGGATTAAGAACTATTGCGGTAGTTGGAGTTATTTTATATCATTTAATGGCTTCAGCATTACCTGGCGGATTTTTAGGCGTACCTATATTTCTGGCTTTAAGTGGTTATTTAGTTATTAATAGCTTTTTAAAACTGAATGAAAATGGCTTAAATTTGGATATTAGTAATTTTTATTGGCGTCGTTTGCGGAGATTATATCCAGCATTAGTTGTAATGTTAATTTTTACAGCTTCTTATATTACTTTATTTGCTCATAAATTAATGGGTGGATTAAGAGGTATTATAGGTAGCAATTTAATCTATGTTTATAACTTTTTTGAAATTAAACATGGCCAATCATATTTTGAAAAGTTTAATGGATTATCTCCGTTTACCCATTTATGGACACTATCGATTGAAGGACAATTTTATATTGTTGCTCCATTTTTAGCACTTTTATTAATTAAGGTGTTTAAAAAACGTTCCAGAATGTTTGCTTTTTTGTTAGGCATATCTATTTTGTCGGCTTTATGGATGGCTATTTTATTTGACCAACATGCAAATATTAATCGTATTTATTATGGCACAGATACGCGTTTATTTTCTATTTTATTAGGTTCAGCGTTGGCTATTATTTGGCCTTCTAATCATTTGAATCCTAATGTAGGAAAAAATGGAAAACGTTTGTTAAATATTATTGGTTTTATATCATTGTTATTAATATTATTGATGTATTTTACAGTGAATGGTACGCGTCATTTTAATTACAATGGTGGAATGTTTATTTTTTCATTATTAGTAGTTGTGATGATTGCGGTTATTGTACATCCTGGAAGTAATTGGAATCGTTGGTTAACAAATCCAATATTTGATTGGATAGGTAAACGTAGTTATGGAATTTACTTATATCAATTTCCGGTAATAGTATTTTATGGACGTATAGTTAATATTGCTAATCATCCTTGGTTCAATTCTTTAATTGAAATTATAATTATTTTGTTGATTTCAGAATTATCTTATAGATTTGTTGAACAACCTTTAGCACATATTAATAGTGTTAATATTAAGCAATATTTAGATGATTTAAAGCATAATTTAAAACATTTAATTACCAGTGCAGTGGTTATTCTAATGGCAATTATTACATTAATTGGATGCGTTAAAGCGCCAACAAGCACTAAAATTGCTGCTAATGCAATTGATAAACACATTCAAAAGTCAGCTAAAACTGTTGATAAAAATAATGAAAAACTAATGAAATCTAAAAAGAGTTTTGCTAAAGATGATACTTATAAAATTCATCAAGATGGTAATGCTACTGCATATAAAAAGTTAAATAAGCAACAAAAAAATTTAGCCAAAAAATTTAACTTATCACCGTCTGATGTTTTAACTGCTCAAAAGATGTCAATAACTGCGATAGGTGATTCTATTTTATTAGATACTTCTGGTGATTTACAAAGTATATTTGGACATGCTTATGTTGATGCTAAAGTAAGTCGACAAGCTTATCAAGCACCAGATATAATTAAATCAATTAAAGCTAAGGGAATGTTAGCACATAATGTATTAATTAATTTAGGAACTAATTCACCATTAACACAAGATCAAGTAAATAATATTATAAAAGCGATTGGTTCTGGACATAACATTTTTTGGGTAAATACATTAGTGCCAACACAAAATTGGCAAAATGAAGTCAATAATATCATTGCTAAGAATGCGAAGAAGCGAAAACATTTTTACATGATTGATTGGTATTCGTTAAGTAAGAAGCATAATGAATGGTTTGGATCTGATCAAATTCATCCAAATCCTCAAGGTAGTGTTGGATATACTAATTTAATTGTTAAAAGTATGATTAAAGATTTAAAAAATTGAAATTAAAAACATCCCACTAAGTTAATTTCCTTAGTGGGATGTTTTAATGAATAAATTATTTAATATTATTAATTACATAAACATTAATTTATTATCAACAATGCGATAACCAAACAATTCTTGAACTTCTGGTTGTTTTTTGTAAATTCGTGTATTAGCTGATAATTGTTTAGTGGTGTTTAAAAAATTACCTAAAGTAATTATTTTTTTATTATTGGATACTAAAAAGATTTTATTATTTTCAATTTGAATTAAAGTGACAGGTCGAAAATAGTTTTTAATTTGAATACATAATTGCTTTTCGTTGTTAAAATCTATTGCAAGTGTTTTAAAATCTATTAAGCGCATAAAATAAACTTCTTTCTAGGGAAAATTAATTATGGAATTAGAATTTTTGGGAACAGGTGCAGGATCACCGGCTAAATCGAGAAATGTAACTAGTGTTGCATTAAAATTATTGGATGAATGTAATTCAATTTGGTTATTTGATTGTGGAGAAGGAACTCAACAACAAATTTTACAAACTAATATTAAACCCAGAAAAATTAATAAAATTTTTATAACTCATTTACATGGTGACCATTTATTTGGTTTACCAGGTTTGTTAAGTTCGCGTTCCTTTCAAGGAGGAAACGATCTATTGACTGTTTATGGACCAAAAGGAATTAAAGAATATGTACAAACTAGTTTACGAATTTCTGAATCTAATTTAACATATCCAATAAAATTTGTTGAATTACATGGTGATGGAGTCATCTTAAATGATGATAAATTTGTTGTAAGTTGTAAACGTTTAGATCATAAAATTTTGTCATTTGGTTATCGAATAGTAGAAAAAGATCATCCTGGAGAATTACTAGTTGATAAATTAAAGGAATTGAATATTCCCTCAGGACCAATTTATGGAAAAATAAAAACTGGTAAAAAAGTGGTTTTGGATGATGGTAGAACTATTGATGGTAAGGAATTTATTGGACCTGTTCAAAAAGGGCGTATAGTAACAATCATTGGGGATACTAGAAGTACTAGCAAAATTGTCTCTCTAGCTAGACATGCAGATGTATTAGTTCATGAAAGTACTTTTTCAGATGATGAAAGTAAATTAGCAAGAAATTATTATCATTCAACTAATGTGCAAGCAGCTAATGTTGCTAAAGTAGCAGGAGTAAAAATGCTGGCTTTAGATCATATTTCAGCGCGATATAATGGCAAGGGAATTTATCGCTTATTAACACAAGCAAAAAAAGTATTTCCAAATACTAAAATTATGCGTGATTTTGATATTATTGATATACCGTTGCAGAAAAAATAAAGTTATTGAGTTTTTAAAAAAGTCCTGATATTTCAAGACTTTTTTATTTTATAAAAGGATATTGGTGATCAAATTGCAAATAAAATATAACTGGCAATTCTTAAATAAGAACAATTCGGAAAATAAAGAAAAACAATTAGCAGAAAAATTAAATGTTTCAAATTTGTGCGTTGAATTATTAAATAATCGTAATATTAATGATTTTGATAAGGCTAAAAAGTGGTTAAATCCAACTACAGATTTATTGCATGATCCTTGGCAATTAGGCGAAATGAAAAAAGCCATTGAACGATTAGAAATAGCAATTGAAAAGCAAGAAAAAATTACGATTTATGGAGATTATGATGTAGACGGAGTAACAAGTACTGCTTTAATGTATGAAACATTAATAAATTTAGGGGCTAACGTAGATTTTTATATTCCTAATCGTTTTTTAGATGGATATGGTCCTAATTTAGATAAATATAAGCAGTTAATTGAAGAAGGGACACAATTAATTTTAACTGTTGATAATGGTGTTTCTGGAAATGAAGCTGTTAATTATGCACAGAGTAAAAATGTGGATGTAGTAATTACTGACCATCATCAATTACCAAATCAATTACCAAATGCATATGCAATTGTTCATCCACAGTATCCAGAAAAAAATTATCCATTTAGTGGCTTATCTGGAGTGGGAGTAGCATTTAAAGTAGCTCAATGTTTACAAAATGCTGATGTTAATGAATTATTTGAGGATTTAGATTTATTAGCGTTAGGTGAAGTTGCTGATTTAGTTCCCTTAGTTGATGAAAATCATGTTTTAGTAAAGTGGGGTTTACAATCTTTAAGAGATACAGAACGTATTGGTCTTCAAGTTTTAGCTGATAAAGCAGGTATTAATTTGCATAATATTGATAGTTCAGGAATTTCTTTTGGGTTAGCTGCTCGTTTAAATACTTTAGGTAGAATGGATAATGCAAACGAGGTAGTAAATTTATTAACTACTTTTGATGAACAAGAAGCAGAACAAATTGCTAGTAAAATTGAAAAATTAAATAGTCAACGTCAAAATTTAGTTAATGAAATAGTTAACGAGACTTTAGATCAATTGGAAGATGATGTACCTGTGAATATTTTAGTTGGTACAAATTGGCATGAAGGAGTTTTAGGTATTGTTGCTAGTCGAATTGTAGATAAAACCAATAAACCTACAGTTATTTTGACTAAACAAGAAAATGGAATTTTAAAAGGATCTGGAAGAAGTGTGGATGGATTTAATTTGTTTGCAGCAATTAATCCAATAAGAGATGAATTAGTAAGTTTTGGTGGCCACGCAATGGCATGTGGTTTATCGTTAACTTACGAAAATTTATCTTTATTAAAAACAACTTTAATTCAACAAATTGATAATCAAAAAGTTAGTTTAGGTAAACCCAATTTAAATATTGATGGAAAATTATCTTTAAAAGAATTTAATCAACAAAATTATGATGATATTCAAAAATTAGGACCATTTGGGATAGGAAATCCGGAACCAATTTTTGAGGTTTCAGGTAAGATTGATGATGTGAAATTAATCGGAACTAATCAAAAACATGTTAAATTTACGTTAAAAGATAACAATACAAAGTTAACTTTGTTAGGTTTTAATTTTGGTGAATATTATGATGAATTTAATTCAATTGATCAGTTGACATTTATTGGTCAGATGTCTGTAAACGAATGGAAGGGAAACAAAGAATATCAATTAGTTATACTTGATATAGATTTACCTGAATTTAGCGTTATTGATAATAGAATAAACCGTTTAGATGAGAATGTATTTAATAAAGAAGGTATGTATGTATTCTTTAATCAACAACTTTTTCAAAAGTATAAAGATAAAATTGATAAACCAATTGTTTTATATTCACAACTTAATGATCATATAGAAACTGATAATTTGATTTTGGTAGATATACCTGATTCTATAGAACAATTACAAAATTGTGTTAATAAAATACAATGGAAAAAAATATATTTAAATTTATATGATCCATTCTCTGTTTATTATGACAAAATTCCTGATCGAAATATGTGTAATAAGGTATTTCATTATTTTAGGCAACATAAACAAATCATTATTAAGCATGATCGAATAATTGCATTAAGTAAATATCTAAAGATTAGTTATATTCAGTTGATTTGGTTAATCGGGATGTTTTTTGAAATTGGATTTGTTAAAATAGATCATGGTGCAATTACTAATGTTATTGATTTGCCACGTAAATCAATAAATATTCAAGAAACTAAAGCATTTCAAATTTGGAATACTAAATTAAAAACTGAGGAAAAGTTGCTATATTCATCACGGGATGAATTAGTAAAATTTATTATGTCAATGAAACACGTTGATTAAGGAGTTTAAAAGTGACAGTAGATTTAAAAAAGTATATTGCTACAGTACCAGATTATCCCGAAAAGGGAATTATGTTTCGAGATATTACCCCTTTGATGGGTAATGCAGAAGCTTATCATCAAGCAACTGATACAATTGTTAAATATGCGAAAGAAAAAGGCGCAGAAATGGTGGTAGGACCAGAATCACGAGGATTTATAGTTGGATGTCCTGTAGCTTACGAATTAGGTATTGGTTTTGCTCCAGCTAGAAAAAAGGGTAAATTACCAAGAAAAACTATTCGTGCTGATTATGAACTAGAATATGGCACTGCTTCATTATATATGCATGATGATGCAATTAAGCCAGGTCAAAAAGTTTTAGTTACTGATGATATTTTAGCTACTGGTGGAACTATCAAAGCAACAATTAAGTTAGTGGAAAAATTAGGTGGTATTGTTGTTGGTTGTGCCTTTTTAATGCAATTAAAGGATCTACATGGTGTTGATCAATTAGAAGGATATGATAAATTAATTTTGATGGATTTTTAATTAATAAATAAAAAAGGACGAGTATTAATAAATACTCATCCTTTTTTTATAAATGTTAAGTCATTTAACATTAGTGTTTTGTATATTGTCGTTGTTCATTTTTAATACCTGCAAAAACAAATTTAGCTGGATCTTTATCAATATCTAATTGAATGTTCTTCTCAGTAGTTACAGTAGAATTGAATATTTTTTCATATTCATCTACTGATATAATAGTACGATTATCAATCATTTTTTTGATTGCCTTAAAGTTATCTTGTTTAAAATTATTAGCTAAATTAATTTTATAAAATTCTCCCTCAGCTCCAGATCCATAACTATAAATTCCGATGGCGTCATTTGAATGTAAATCTGAGCTATTAGCTAATAAAGAAATTAAACTAAGATATACTGAGCCGGTATATAAATTTCCGATTTGTTTATTCCATAAACGAGCACATTCGAAATCGTTTAGTAGTTGTTCTTTTTTATCATCATTATCTGTAGGTAATGCTAGTCTTAATGCTTTCAATCCTAGTTTAGTGAATGGTAAGTGGAAGATCATGGCTTTAAAGTCATTAATATTTTCGTTATATTCTTTGCAAAATTCTTTCCATAGATATTTGAAAAATTCTAAATAAACTTTAGTAGAATAATGACCGTCAGCATATGCAATATCACTATATAACGGTCTCCAGAAGTCCATTAAGTCTTGAGATACATATTTAGTTTCTTCGGAAATAGTTGCAATTTGAGGATTTTCTTTTAGAATCATTGCAACTGATCCACCACCTTGGGTAGTTTCTCCAGGAGTGTTTAATCCATATCGTGCAATGTCAGAAGCAATTAATAATACTTGTTCTTCAGAATGATTACTAAGGTAATCCTTTGCTAGTTGAATACCGGCAGTTGCCGCATAACATGCTTCTTTTAGTTCTATTACACGAATATCAGGTGGTAAGTTTAATAATCTTTGAATGTATACACCTGCAGATTTAGAATTATCAACTCCTGATTCTGTAGCAAATATAATTAATTTTATTTTATCGCGATTATCTTCATTAATAATTTTATCAGCAGCATTAGCAGCCATAGAAATAGTATCTTGAGTGTTAGGGATAACTGCCATTATTTCTTGACCTAAACCAATAAGATATTTATCAGGATCTTCTTTTCTAGCCTCAGCTAATTCTTTCATATTTAAAGCTAAATGTGGAGTGAAAAAGTTAATTTTATCAATACCAATTTTATTCATTATGTACTTCCTTTATTAGTGTTGTTTTGCATGAATATATACGATTTGCTATACTTTATGAGTGTGTATATTAATGGAGAGTTGGCAGAGTGGTAATGCAGCGGACTCGAAATCCGCCGAACCCGTGTTGAACGGGCGCGCAGGTTCAAATCCTGTACTCTCCTTTTACAAATGGACTTAGTCCATTTTTTTGTGTTTATAAATATTTAACATAATGAAGATTATATTAGCTAAAAAACTAATGCAAGAAAAAACACTTTTAATAATTAATTTATGAGGAAATTATGACTGTTAAAGAACGAAATTCTAATTTTGAATTTTTAAGAATAATTATGATGTTATTAATTGTGTTTCATCACTCAATTGTTCATGGTATTATCCCACAAGGTCCAAAATTAATAATTAATTTAAATAAGATATGGATACATGATTTTATTTGTTCTTGTTTTGCCATGTTTGGCAAGATGGCAGTGGACGTTTTTGTAATGATATCTGGCTTTTTCTTAGTCAAATCTTGTTTTAATTATAAAAAAATGTTTTCTAAAATTTTAAGATTGGTGGCTCAAGTTTATTTTTATTCTTTATTGATATTCTCGATAGCTAGTCATTGGCATTGGATACCGATTAAAACTATGGATGTTTTAGCTGCTATTTTTCCATTTTTTTATAATACTTATTGGTTTGCGATTGATTACTTATTGTTATATTTGGTCTATCCATACACTGTCTCTTATACACATCT
>JADIMP010000082.1 GCA_017694665.1 Candidatus Gallilactobacillus intestinavium | reverse complement strand
GTTTAGAGGAGCTTAATTATGAAAAAAGACTTTTATAATCAAGTATTAGGTCATCAAACCGGTACCACACTTGGCAGTGAACTTTTGCGCGACGTTTTGATTCCATCACTTGTTGGCAATAACGACGTTATCATGTATTGGGCCGGAAAACTTTTGGCGCGTAAATTATTGCTTGCAACCGATAATGATTTGCGTTTGTTCTTTGAATATGCCGGCTGGGGAACATTGACCCACATCAAGTCAAAGAAAGAAGAACATACCTTTGAATTAAGCGGTGATCCGGTCAAAGTTCGGTTTGGCGCAACGGAAAAGCCCGACTTCCAACTTGAAGCCGGATTTATTGCTGAGACGTTCCAGTTACATAGCAACTTCACCACTGAAGCAAAGGTCGAAAAGACAGACGACAAAAAAGACGTTGTTACCATCAACGTCATCATTGATTCGCACGCCCCCGTTCAACCAGAAAGCACGGATGTCAAGCCATTCTCAATGATCGAATTTGATAAAATTCAAAAAGAAGCCCAAAAGGTTGATTCTGATAAAGAAGATTAATGATAAAATTAATGCCATTCTTGAAAGAGAACGGCATTATTTTTTATACCGTTTAAAATTCCATCGTTTATTCAATAAACATTAAAGTAAAGAAAAATTTCTCAAATTTTGTTTCACATAATGAAATTTAATACAAAAATTTTGATATTTATTTGAAGTGTTATAACATCTCAATGAGGTGAATTACATGGATTATATTTCAAAAACACTCGCTAAAGGGCTTGACATATTACTATTTTTAGCTGATTCGGATGGACTTTCATTAGCCGAAGTTTCTAGTAAAACTGGAATAAGTAAAACCACTGCTTTTAGGTTACTGTATACCCTATGCGAATACGAAATAGTGTGTAAATCTGACAACAAATACTATATGAATTGTAATTTTAATCTACTTCAACCTGACAATAAAATTTTAGATTGGTCTGTAATTCCGTACATAAAACCTCTAGTAGAAAAATTTAATCTATCCGCATATATTGGTATTCCTACCGGTGAAAACATTACCTATTCACAAATAATTCCCCGAAAGGATCACCCTGAAGATTATAAAATTCTTGGCGAAAAACGTCCCTTGAATACCAATGCAATGAGGAAATGTGCGCTAGCTTATCTTGACATCGATGAATTACTTAAAATGCTTCGCAAAATCCACTTGAGAAAAAGTACGGTTAATTCAATAATCGATATGAACGCATTCATAAATAATCTTCAAATTATTCATGATCAAGGGTATGCCATCGATGATGAAGAAACTCAAATAGGCCACCGTTGTGTCGGTGTTCCAATAATTGTAAAGGGTAAATGTGTTGCTACTCTTGGAATGGCTGGTAACACAAATGAATTGAAACGTTCAATGATTAAAACGCTTGCCCATCAGATGAAAACAACAGCATTAACTATTAGTAATCGATTGTTCTAATTATATTTGGACTGTATAATTACAATTAAGATTTGCATTAACAATATCAAAAATTATTTTCAGCATGCTTAATATAAGAAAAGAGTAATTATAAGTAATATCCAATTTAAAAATTATTTAGATGAACAACTCAAGAATCTAGAATTAAAAGAAGAATTTGACAATGAAATATTAAAATTAAAAAGTGTAATTGCCGTATCCGAAATTTGAAAAAGTAAAGGTCCATCTTAACCTAATAACTTTCAGCCTAACTGTTAATTCACAGTTAGTTTTTTTTATTTTCAAAAATCTATCTCGTCAACAAAGTCATCACCGTTACAACTAAAAGTACAAGAACATCAAACTTTCCAATTTTTTCTTTGAGAATCCAACTTCCAAAAACAACACCGTAAAGTGATGTCATGTTTAAAAGAACCCATGCAATGCCAGATGTTTTGGAAGACGTTGCAATCGTAAATGATATTTGAGCCACGATCGTAAGCACTGAACGTAATCCGTAAACTGCCACCACCGTTTTTCCAATTTTCATTGACTCTTTATTAATCAATTTGTTTTTTGGACGTGTGAATAATGAAATAAACGAAATCACAAGGCGCAAATAAATTGTGATGATCGTAAAACCCATTAATTCTGGGATTCCATGAATACGATCAACCAAAAGCGGAGAGAAAGCCGACTGAATCGTCAACAATGGCACAATCACTAAGATTCCCCTCACCCACGTTTTAAAATTAGTCTTTTTAGTACTAGGAGAAAAAGCAAGTAAGCCAACTAGTAAAGTTGAAATCACTGAAACAGAATATTGTTTAAAACTAAAATAAGAAGTTGTAAAGGCTAACGCAATCGGAATAAACAGATCCGAAATCTTTCCTGAAATTACCGCATCAATTAACGGTAAGTGACGGTATAAATAACTATAACCATATGCAACAAGTTGTACTAGCAATGCATAAATAATTATTCTGAACCATTGTTGTGGCAATAACAAAAAATCCAATGAAACTACATGCTGTAAAACAATAAGAACCAACGTTGCCAAAAACGTTGCTAAGATATTATTAATAAAGTTAACAACCAGTAAATTTCCTTTACGATAACCCATTTGATAGCGATCGATTACACTAATTACACCTCTAGAAGTTGACGATATTAGAGCCGCCAATATACAAACCATATTTTTTTAATCTCCTTTAAATTCTCCTTTTAATTTATATTAACAAAAATGATCATTATTCGAAATATAATTCGCATTTTATGTGTCAAAAAGTATTAATATTAAAAAATGCGATAGTCATCTCTAACTACCGCATTTTTTGCTTTAATCGAAATTAATCATTTTCTTTTGTATCAGCTTTTTCTTCGATCATTGTTGGTTCAGCAAAGTCTTGATCGTAGTTCAATGTAAAGTGCATGTGGTCTTTTCCGATAACTGTATTCGGGAAGATATCCGTTGCATTCTTTACATACTTTTCAGGATCACGCATTGCTTGTGAGAAGTGGGTCAAGACCATTTCCTTAACGTGGCCCTTCTTTGCTTGCGTTGCTGCTTCAGCAAATGTCATGTGCATCTTGTTCTTTGCCTTTTCGGTATCGTCATTTGAACCGAAGTTTGCACAGCTCAAAAGTAAATCTGAACCTTCAATGAATCCTGGGATTTCAGGGGTTGGCCGCGTATCAGTTACCCAGCTGACCCGCATGCCTTTCCGTGCTTCGCCAAGAACCATGTCTGGAGTGTAGGTCTTGCCTTCGTATTCAACTGGTTTTTGACCGCGTTGCAAATCCCCCCAGATGCGTTGTGGAACTTCGTTAGCCTTTGCCTTTTGCGGGTCAAATTTTGGTTCCCGTTTTAAGTCAACCCGGTATGCAAAGTTCGGCCGTGTATGCTTAACTGGCAAAGCTGAAATTGACAATTCACCGTGAATGTACTTGTTGTTGATTACAATTGGTTCACCTGGAGTTGGGTCTTCAATAATGTTAATGTCGTAATTTAACCACGGCATGATGACCCGGAA
>JADIMP010000081.1 GCA_017694665.1 Candidatus Gallilactobacillus intestinavium | reverse complement strand
ACTGGAATCAAGTTTAGCCGGAATTTCGGTCACCAAAATGCGCTTGTTGCTGGCTTAACAACAGCAGTTAACTATTCAGATATGATGATTACAATTGACGCCGATCTTCAAGATGATATCAATGCCATTCCGAAGATGGTTCAAAAGTACCATGAAGGAAAGGATATTGTCTATGGTGTGCGGAATAATCGTGACACCGACACCGCATTTAAACGAAAAACAGCCCTTGCATTCTACGATTTGATGAAAAAATTAGGGGTCAATATGGTTCCAAACTCTGCTGACTATCGGTTAATGAGTAAGCGCGCTGTTGAAACGTTGCTTCAATTCAAAGAAAGAAACCTGTTCCTTCGTGGAATGGTACCAATGGTTGGCTTTCCATCAGCTAAAGTTTACTATGCTCGAAAAGAGCGTTTCGCAGGTGAATCAAAGTATCCATTAAAGAAAATGATCAAATTTGCGTTAGATGGAATTACATCATTTTCAACGGCTCCAATTAAGTTAATTATGGGCTTAGGGATTGGCGTTGTCTTTGTTGGAATTATTTTATTAATTTATACGTTAGTTCAACACTGTTTAGGTCACGTTGTTGCTGGATGGTCATCAATGATGATTTCACTTTGGGTTCTTGGTGGAGTTCAATTGATCTGTATCAGTATGATTGGTGAATATATTGGTAAGATTTATTCCGAAGTAAAAGCTCGTCCTCGATTTACAATTGAAGAAGACGACTATTCAGATAAGTTTTAATCTAGAAAATTTTACTCGGAGTTATTAGTTCCAAGTTTGTTTTTTAAGGTGGTAAGTGTTATGGAGAAGAAAAGAAATTTAAGTATTGATTTATTACGTGTGATTGCAGCATTTTCAATCTTGATTTTACATGGTGGAGCTTGTTTACCGATTTCTGGGACAATTGCTGCTACAATTTCACAATATGGGGTTCCGATTTTTGCCTTAATTACAGGGTATTTTTATTTTAAAAATCCAACTAAAAAACGTCGTAGAAAAGTAATAAATAATATTTTATGGATTTGGATTTTTTGGATGTTAGTGTATTTTCCAAATGCAATTTATAACGGAACATTAAATGTATTTTTTAATGCTCATCCTAATTTAATTGCAATCATTTCAGGATTTTTTTATTTAATTATTTATCGCGGAGCGCAGTGCTTTTACGGTGGAGCATGGTATTTAATTTCTTTAGCAGTTTGTTTATTAATTGTTGATTTTTGTCGGCGGCATCATGTAATGTGGATTAGCTGGATTGCAACTATTATTGTATATATTGCAGGTTTATTGACTTCAAACTATCAATCGTTATTTCCTAAATTTTTACCTCAATATCGAAATTTTGTAGTTACTTGGGGATTATTTGGAACGTTGGTATGGGTTTTAACTGCATATTATGTTGTTAAATATGAAGAAGTTTTGCGTGAATATATCAAAACTTGGCATTGGATTGTTTTAGCTTTAGGATTAACTTTTATTGAATTCGCTGTCACAAGAGTATGTAAGTTTAATGTTTGCCCGCCTGGGTTTAATAATCAATATTTCATTACATTACCAATCTCAATTGTAATTATTTTTGTGTATACTTTAAATCATTCAAAAATGGCGGATGCAAAAAAAGTTAAATTTTTGCGAGATATCTCAACATTGATGTATGTTGTTCAGTTTAGTGTGAAAGATATTTTGGGTATTATGTATAAAGTTACAGAGCCATACTATACATACCCATATTTATTTAATACAATTTTCTGGACAGTGATTATTTCATTGTTGATTTGGTTCATTTCACAATTACCATACTTTAATTGGCTTAAGAAATCATATGAATAAGAGAGCGAGGATGTAGTTGTGAAAAAAATTAATAAAGAATTGGTTATAAAATATATTAATCGCATGATAATTGCGATTTTTACCTTTTTTATTGGCATAACATTTATTTTTTCAGTTTTAGCGAAGAATTATATTCATAACGGGACACCGCCTGATACTACTTTAATGTCATCAAAAATTAGTAATTTTGAGTTTTCAAAATTAACGATAAGTTCTTTGATTTTATTGTTAATAGTTGTAATTGGTGTAGTACTATACATTTTTAATAAACCTTTTAAATCAAAGGTTAAATATATTTTTGTTGAAAAGCGTGGAATAACAAGTGTAGTTCTTTTAGTTTTGGCATGTGTTATTCAATTGATTTTTGTTTTAAATGTTCATCCATTTATCAATTTTGATGCCGGAAATATCATTTCAACGGCTCAATCAAATGTTCAACAAATGCCATCAGCCTATTATAGTCAATATCCGAATATATTATTTATGTTAATCGTTGAAAAAAGGTTAGCAGGGATAGGTACTAACCAATTAATTTTTGTATTAGCTAATCTTGGGATGCTTTATCTCTCTGTTATTTTAAACGTCCTGTGTATTTATATCCTTAATAAGAAAAAATTGCCCGTTGTTATGTATATTCAAACATGCTGGCTTTTGCTTTTCCCAATGTCAATTGTTCCATATACTGATGTATATATTTTGCCGTTTATTTCCTTAGCATTAGTCGCATATGCACTTTTGACTAAGAAGGAAATAAAATTTGCTACAAAGTTTGTTGCCTCTGGTTTGCTTGCATTTGCAATTGTTGAAGGTTACTTCTTTAAACCAACAGCAATGATTTTATTTGTTGCTATTATTATCGTTTCTCTTATGAGCTTGTTAACTCATAAATGGACGAAAGTATTTAAAGAAAAACTTTTAGTTTGTGGAGCATTATTTATTGCTATTTTTGGAATTAGTTTTGGAATCGATAAAGCAATTGTTAACGAACAACAAATTGTTCAAATAAATAAAAAAGTAGCAGTTCCACCAGTTCATTTTATGGCAATGGGGATGGTTGGTAATGGAGGGTATAATCGTAATGATGCTGAAGGATATATTGGACTTTCAACTCAAGAACAGGCGAAAATTGCTCAAAAAGAGATCAAACAACGACTAAAAGATAAAGGCTTTTGGGGATATATTAAATTCTTACTTAATAAGCAATCAAATAATACTGCTGATGGGACATTTGGTTGGTTGAATGATGGGTATTTTATGAATGAAGATACTCCAAGGACAAAATTGGGACAATTTATGAGTTCTTACATTTATCCTGATGGAAAGCATTTATTTGATTTTAAGTTCTTAGCTCAATTATGTTGGGTAATCCTGGTAGGAATTGTGTTATTTGGTTTTAAAGATAACAAGTCATATACGCAAGTATTAAGATTAGCAATTATCGGATTGATGATGTTTTTATTAATGTTTGAAGGTGGAAGAACGAGATATTTAATTCAGTTCTTACCTTGCTTTATTATTTTGGCAAGTTTATGTTGGCACGATACACGAAGATTATTTACTCATGATTTGAGACAAAAATTTGCTAAAAAAAATAGGTCGTAAAAACGACCTAGTAACTTTCAATCACTATGTTTAGAATAGCATAATTTGGTTGAAAGCTAAAGATAACTTAATTAATAAGGGTGACTGTTTTGAAAGAATACGTACAGAAACATCGATCTAAAATTATTTTGGAATTGATTTTTATTTTACTTGCAATCTTATTTGTATTGCCATTTGTGTCCCACGGCTTTATTCCGGCGGGGGATGACTTAGGTTATCACTTTGATCGGGTAATTGAAATTGCTGATAATTTTAAACATGGAAATTTCTTTCCGCAAATGTATACATATACGTTTTACCGTTTTGGATATTTGTTAAATTCATTTTATCCATGGTTAACGATTGTTCCGTTTGCAATTTTTAAGAATATTTTTTCAAATCAAGTAATTGCATTTGCTTGGGGATTTGGATTATATATCTTTGCTGGGTTGAATATTACATACCATGTTTCA
This sequence comes from Candidatus Gallilactobacillus intestinavium, assembly GCA_017694665.1. Lineage (GTDB taxonomy): Bacteria > Bacillota > Bacilli > Lactobacillales > Lactobacillaceae > Gallilactobacillus > Gallilactobacillus intestinavium. Next base: position 53 of record JADIMP010000081.1, on the reverse strand, counting down.
AATAAATTATTTAAAAACAAGGTCCAATCATTTTTCACAGCATTGATCTATAT
>JADIMP010000080.1 GCA_017694665.1 Candidatus Gallilactobacillus intestinavium | reverse complement strand
GTTTTATTGTTCCGGCTGACCGGCAACGGTTTGGCGATTTTAAGACGTTAGTGCAGCCAATTGTTGATGCGTTGCACGAAATGGGGGCAACGGGGGCTGAAGTCACTGGTCGGAATGACATCGTGATCGATGGAAAGAAGTTTTCGGGGAATGCGATGTACACCCGCAACGGCAAGACTTTTTGTCACGGAACGCTGATGTTTGATGTTGATACCAATGCGGTTGCTGGAGCATTAAAGGTTCCGAAGGATAAAATTGAATCCAAGGGGATCAAATCAGTTCGCAGCCGGGTTACAAATTTAAAGCCGTATTTGAAGCCGAAATTCCAAAACCTTGATACAGCTGGCTTTCGGGATGAACTGATCAAGCGCATTTATCATGTTGATGACCTTAGTCAGGCGCAAATCAATGAATATCAGTTAACGTCCAAAGATCAGCAAGCCATTCATCAAATTGAAACTGACCGTTACCGTGACTGGGATTGGGTCTTTGGGCAATCGCCAGCCTTTACGGTCAAAAAGCGGAAGCACTTTGATGCCGGAACGATCGATGCTCGGTTTGAAGTTCAAGACGGGAAAATCAAAATGGTGAAAATTTATGGCGATTTCTTTGGCGTTGAAGATGTCCACCAGCTGGAAAAAGCCTTGATCGGTAAGCCATACGACGTTGATGCGATTACCAAGGTGTTGCGATCATTTGACTTGAACAAGTTCTTCAACGGAATTCCAACCAACGATGTGATCGAATTGATTGCCCATCAACATTAAAAGTCTCGATAAGAATGTAATAAAATACATTCTTATTTTTTATTATCATTAAAAAGTATTGTTCGTTTATATCACATAAAACTTTATTATTAAATAAATATCAACATTAATTTTTGTAGTATCATAATAATGTGGAATTTTTTATAAAAAAGAGTTAGGATAAAATAGATGGTAAGAAAATTAAAGCTTAAAGAGGGGAAAATGATGAATAAAAAAGTTACTAAATTTTTAACAACTGTTATGGCAGTTTTAGGATTAACATTCTTCTGTGGAAGTTATAGCCAGATTCAGGCTAATTCAGCAATTTCAAGTTCGTCGCACAAGTATGTAAATTTTGTTGGTGATGAGTCTGGTAGAATTGTTTCAGAACAACTTGCTGATAGCGTTCTTACTCAAGATGTTCGTCAGCAATTGGGGAATAATATTGTCTGGAATGGGCACGGAGCTTTTATTATTAATGATAATCAAACGAATTTGAATGCAGATGTTAACGTTGCGCCATATGCAACAAATCAAGTTGATAAATTAGGGCGCCCAACTGTAGGAAATGCCTTTTTGAATAAAACATGTCGTCAATACAAAAGTCGTGATCAACTTGGTGAAGGATGGACACCATGGAAGCCACAGGGATTTCATCAGTTGGTAAATCTTAAAGATGGCTACACTCATGCATATGATCGTGGACACTTACTCGGATATGCCTTAGTAGGGGGAATTAAGGGCTTTAATGCTTCTGAAAGTAATCCAAGAAATATTGCAACACAAACGGCATGGGCAAACGAAGCCGATACATCTGATGCAACAGGACAAAACTATTACGAGGGGATTGTGCGTAAAGGAATTGATCAAGGAAAAGAAATTCGTTACCGTGTAACGGATGTTTATGATGGAAATGATTTGGTCCCATCAGGTGCGCATATTGAGGCTAAATCGACCGATGGATCAATTGAGTTCAATGTATTTGTTCCAAATGTTCAGCCAAATATTCGAATTAATTATGCTACTGGGGTTGCTCAAACATATTACTGGCAAGAATCAAATAATCAAATTTCAAGTACAAGTAAGCCCGTTAATTTAGTCAATCATTCTTTCTCAGCTTTAATTGGTAGCACTAATAAATCGCAAAATAGTGTATCACAAGAAAGTACGTTTTCTACACAAAGTAAAATTTCAACATTAAAAGAAAATCAAGATAGTATAATTGTTAAAAATAACTCTTCGATTATGGTAGAAAAATCGTTGCATGAACAAACTCAATTAAAAAATTCTGAAAGTGTTGATTCTTCTATAAAATTGACGAGTAGTGATTTGAATAGGAATAATGGTCAGGATGATACATTAGTAAATAAAGTTAATCAAAATAATTCGACAAAAGTAATTTCACAAGAATCATCTAGTAACATTAATGAGAATCGAAACCTTATAAAAGAAATTTCTAGAAAATCATCTGTTTATCAAGTATTAAATAATCATAAAAATGAATCTAAAGGAATAATCCCTCAGACGGGTGATGACGGTTCGGTAAAAATTGTGTTGATAGGATTAATGATTTTAAGTGTAGTTGGAATTTTAGAATTAGGGTATAAACAACAAAATAAATAAAGTTATAGTTAAATATTAGATAATAACATTATTTTAAATAATATAAGCCTCAAATTTAGACTATTTTGTCTAAATTTGAGGCTTTTTGTATGTTTATTAAGCCAGTCAATAAATAAAATGATAAGAGTTTAAGTATTTATTTGATATTTTATTATCCAAATTTTGAGACTTGTTTTATTAAAGACGATCACTATTAGGGGTTTTACCAAAACGTTTTTTATATTGGGTATAGAAAAAACTCTTATTGTTTATTCCAACTGATGTCATAATTTTATTTACCGGACTAGCAGTTGTTCGAAGTAATTCGTGAGTTTTTAACAAACGTTGTTCGGTAAGTGTAGTTGAAAAAGATTTTCCGGTAATATTCTTAAAAACGGTACTTAAATAATTACGGTTATAGTTAAGTTTAGCTGCAATTTTTTTAAGTGATGTATTTTTGTAATCCTCAGTTATTTGTGGCAACATTTTGATTACAAGTTGGTGTTGATAATTATCTTGAACAAGAAGTAGTCGCGGGCAATTTGCATTAAAAGAATATGAAGATAGTTATGAATAATATCTGCTGAATATGGCTTATTACTGTAATATTCATCGATTAGATTTTCGATAGTTTCACTTAATCGATATCGAGAATCAAATCTAAATATTAGAAAATCATCTTTTTTTAAATTGGAATTGTTTATTAGAAAATCGAAAAGAACATTTTGACTTTTTTTTAAAGAGTACAATGACTCCAGATTAAGTGCTTTTTCTTCAAACAAAATGTTGATTAAAATATCCTGATTTGAAAGTTTTTTAATTGCATGATTAGTACCAACGTTAATTAAAATTAAGTCTCCGCGGTTAAGAGTAATTTCTTTATCATTGATAATTTCGGTTGCAGTACCTTGAAGAACATAGTTCATTTCAATAAAAGAATGAGAGTGTTTGGGATACGGTGCGAAACGTGGATGTTTACTAATATATATTTCCTTATTTTTAAAAAAGTAACTATTAAGTTGATGATTATTGTTATCCATTTCTACTTGGATAGGTCAAAAACAAACAGCAGTATTAGGGCTATTAGTTGCAGCTGTTTCTTCTGTAATTCCGGTTTTCTCAAGTAATTTTCATATCGTGATTATTTCACGTGTGATTTTTGGAGTAGGAATTGGGTTGGCCAACCCGCTTACAATTAGTTTGATTGGTGAGTTTTTTAGTGGAAACACACTTGCAAACTTAATGGACTGGCGTTCGGCAGTTGCAGGGTTAGGGCAATCGCTGATGACCTTTTGCGCAGGATATCTTTTAACAATTAATTGGCATGTGGCCTATACAGTATATTTTCTATTTATTCCAGCATTAATCTTTTTTGTTTTCTTTGTTCCTGAACCAGAAAAGTTTGGATTAAATGCTGATAGTAGCAATGAAGAAAAGAAAGAAAAAGAAAGTAAATTTACATGGAAAGGTTTCTCTACAGTTTTAGGATTAGCTTTGATTTTATTTGCAACGATGGTAATTAGTATGATTGCATATATCAAATTGGCTGAATTTTATGTTGAAAGCCATATTGGGACTCCAACACAGGCATCAACTGTTTTATCAATTTTTGGAATTGCTCAATTGGTAGGAAACGCTTTGTTTGGAATTGTTTATAAGTTATTTAAGAATTGGACTTTGTATATCGGAATGTTATTTAGCGCTATTCCGTTAATTGGAATTGGGTATGCTCATTCAAATTTAGTTGTAACAGTAATGTTTATTTTAATGGGGCTTCTTGGAGGATTAGCAATTCCGTATATTTTTACCAAAGTTGCAGGTGTTACTAATACTAAGAATGCCCCGTTGTTTAACGGAATTGTTTTAGTTGGATTTAATATGGGCTCTTTTTGTGCACCAATTCTAGGAAAAGTTCTAGGAGGTGCTTCTGCACGGTTGGCAATGCTTCACGGTGGATATTTACTATTTATTATCACAATTGTTGTGATTTTAATAATGGAAGTTACTAGACGAATGAAAAGAGTGATGTAGTAATGAAAAAATTTTTATAAAGTAGAAAAAATTAATTCTTATATTAAAGCGATTAAGATTTTAACCGGAGAAGTAATGTACTTAATTGAAGGGACACAAAAGGCAATATTAGTTGATACAAGTGTGGGAATTAAAGGATTGGATACTTTAGTTTATTCGCTGACAAATAAACCAATTACAGTTTTATTAACACATGGGCATGTAGATCATGCCCCAGGAGCAGTAATGTTTGATGATGTTTATTTAAATTTTAGTGATTTAAAACTCTATCAAAAACATTCACAAAAGGCAGTTCGCAACGGGTACTTAGAGGATTTGCTTTCGGATGAAGATTATCGAGTATTCCATGATCAGTTAGTTCCGTCTAATCCTAATAAAGAATTTAAACCATTGAGGGATGGAATGAAATTTAATTTGGGAGAAATTACAGTTCAAGTGTATTCTCTTCCAGGACATACGTCTGGGAGTATGATCTTATTAATTCCTGAACTTCAAATTTTGATAACAGGAGATGCAGTAAATAAGTCAACATTTATGTTTGATGATGAAGCTTTACCAGTTAATGAGTATGAAGAAAATCTTAAACACGTAAACCAGTTATTATCCGATAAATATAATAAAGTTTTTATTATTCACCACCAAGTTGAGGTTGATTCAGACATTATTCAAAATGTTATCCAAGTTTGTGATGATGTCCTTAATAATCAAGCTGATGACCAACCGTATGAATTTATGAGTAAAAAAGTATTGATTGCTAAAAAAGCAGATGAGCATTTTAACAGATTGGATGGTATAGATGGGAATATTGTTTATAGTAAAGAGAAATTAGGCGGGTAATAATATGAAGAACTATTTAATATTTAATGTTGGAGGTACGAATTTAAAATTTGCTTTATTTAGAGATAGCAAGTTAAGTGAAAAAAAGAAATTGCCGATAAGTTATGGAACAAAAAAGTTCCAAACTCAGTTGAAACAGGTTATTGATTCATATCGTGCTAAAATTAACGGGATTGCTTTCAGTATTCCTGGAAAAATCAATTCACGTACAAATATCATTGATTTTGGTGGGAATCTGTCTTTTTTAGATGGGGTTGATATGAAAAGGTTATTGGGAATTCCTGATGATTTTCCGTTTATTGTTGAAAATGATGCAAAATGTGCGGCGCTTGCAGAACATTATCAGGGGGCTTTACAAAATGTTAATAATGGCGCAGTGTTAGTTTTAGGAACGAGTGTTGGCGGTGGATTAATTGTTAATGGAAAGTTATTGCAAGGACAACATTTCCAAGCTGGAGAAGTGAGTTTCATGACAACAACAGGTAATCCGTGCGGAATGGATCAGGCTTACGGTTCTGCTGGATCAGCTGTTCAAATGATTATTCGAGTTAACCAAATTCTTGGAAACGGAAAGAGTACAGATGGAGAAAAAGCTTTTAAAGCAATTAATGCTCATAATGGAGGATTGTGGGAAATATTCCAAAAATATTGTCGCCAGATTGCTTCAATGATTATGAATATCCATGCATTACTGGATATGGAAATTTTTGCAATCGGAGGAGGAATAAGTGTTCAGCCAATTGTTGTAAAAGAAATTAATTATCAATATGACGAAATTTTGAATAGAATGCCAATTACCAAAAGGACACTTAGTCGTCCAATAATTACTCAAGCGCGTTTCAATAATGATGCAAACTTATATGGAGCTTTTAATGCTTTATTAAAGCAAAATAAGTAGTACTTTACGAAAAAAGAAACTTCTGGGATTTAAGTTTCTTTTTCTATTAATTGTTTGAAATGGAATAGTAAAGTGGTGAGTCCTTTTGTAACATTGATTGTAATATGATAGAATATATTGAGATTAATTACATGAATGTATCATTTTCAATCAAGTAGGAGGGTCCACATGGCTATTAAGTATAAACGTGTCGTATTAAAATTGAGTGGCGA
>JADIMP010000079.1 GCA_017694665.1 Candidatus Gallilactobacillus intestinavium | reverse complement strand
AATGTATTGTTGGTCTAAAGTTTGTTTAATTTTTGGATCATTAATTTTAGCATCAATATCAAATTTCTGTTTAACTTCATCAGTATCAGTTAATTTGGCATAATTAAACTGACTTGTATTAACAATAGCATCTTTTTTGATGTCTGGTAATCCTTTAATGTATTGATTTAAATCATCATATATTAACTTATCTATTGGTAATAATAGAAATTCTGAGTCTCGATATAGTGTGGCAACCATTTCAATATGTTCGTTAATAATTCGGCAAATATTGGTTTTTGTAATCATAGAAAAGAAGCCTTTATTAGTTGTTTTAGCTTGTTTGCTATGTTCTAAAATATTACCTTGATAAGTTAATGGTAAATGTTCTTTTTTTAAATATTTGTCAAATTTAATAATTGACCCAATTGCTTTAGTATTAGGAGCAGTAAACTTACTAGTTAGATAATTAGCAATATGAGTTGCAATATAATATCTTAATTGGTGGACCATTTTGGTTAAATTATCGGTTAATTTTAAACCATCAGGGAAGGTATTTTGAACTAATTGTGCCCAGGTATTCCAAAAGCTATTTAAAGGAGATAAGTTATCGTCAAATGAGTGATCTAATAATAAAATATCATTATCATCAGTTAAATGAGCACCTAGTTTATTTAAAACTAAGTTAACTTTATCTTCATTTTTAGTATCTGAGGATTGTAAATATTGGTTAAAGATATCATTGCCAATTTGATTAAAGTTATTTTTCCATTCAATGAATTGGTGCTGTAATTGTTGGTCATCAGCATTAGCAGCAATAAATTTAGCTACTTGTTGTATTGCTGATTTGTCCCAATTAGCTTGGTTTAATTTTTTTAATAAATCAAAAGCTTGATCGACATAATTATTAATATTGTCTTTAGATAAATTTTGTGGTTGTTGAATTAATTCAATTAATTCATGTGAATTCACGATAGTAAATCTCCTTAAATTAATATATATAAGATATTGTAATTTAAAATTATAGAAAATAAAGCTTTAAGCGATAAATTATAAAGTAATTTTAGTTAGTGTTATTATTTAACTAATAGTTATTTTAGAAAAGGGAACAAAGATGTTAGAAAAATTTACAAATGATGAATTAAAAACGTTGGTGGATAATCAAAAAGTAGTTCTATTTTTCAGTGCTAGTTGGTGCCCTGATTGTATTTTTATTGATCCGTATATACCTAAGTTGGAAAAAGAATTTAATGATTTTAAATGGATACATGTTGATCGTGACGAACATATGGATGTAGCACAAGAAAATAACGTTATGGGAATTCCAAGTTTTATTTGTTTTGATCATGGTAAAGAAGTAGGGCGTTTCGTAGATAAAGACCGTAAAACATATGATCAAGTTAAAGATTTCTTAAATCAAGTAGAAAGCAAATTATAATTATGTTTAATAAAAAGCGATAGTTTTTAATAACTATCGCTTTTTAATTAGTTTTATTTAAATAAAAATTTAAAACATTTTTTCCTTGTAATTTATTTAACCATTGTTGTGGAATATTTCGATTAATTATAGCAATAATTCCACCAATTAATCCTGCAATAGTGTCTACATCTCCATTTAAATTAACAGCTAAATTTATTGCATTATTAAATTTAGTAGTTTGATGTAAGATATTCCAAACGCAGAATAATGTATCAATAACATAACCACTAGCGGATAGTTGAGACAAAGTTTTTTGATAAAATGATGCAGTTAATAAAGGTTCAAAATAATTTTGTTCATTAATTAAAGTAGTTAAATTATAATTATGAATTAATTTAAAAGCATTGTTAACAGCTTGTTGTAAATAATTATTACTATAATTTTTAGAATTAATAATTAAAGTTAGCAAGTTAAAATAAATTAAACATGCAAGTGTAGATCGATAAGAATGTTTAGTTAGTTGACTTAACTGAATCACTCGCTGAAAAATTTTAAGTTTTGATGATTGATTATCATTATCGTTTTGATCATTAAGGATGATACTAATTGGTAACATATACATTAAAGCACCATTGCCATTGTCTTGATCAGAAAGCATTTCTTTAATATTTTCCCAATAATGCTGTCGATCATCTTGATATAAATTAATAGCGTCTTTTGTGCTTTGACCGACATCAAAAGCTTTATAGTATGGTGTATACAAACCATATTGATGCCAATTAATTAAACTATCCATTATCATATGATAATCATTATTTTGTAATAAATTATCCATGAAAACCAAGCTAATACTTGTATCATCAGACCAAGTTCCTGCAGGAGTATGATAAATTCCTTTATACATATCTAATGAATCATGTTTGCATTGCAGATATCCTTGACCTAAAGCATCACCAATGGCCGTTCCGTATAAACCTAATTTAAGTAATTGATCTTGTTTCATTTTTAGTATTAGCAACCAGTAGCCTTTAATTGTTTAATATCAAATAATTTAGACCATCGATTAAAATAAAATAATTTAAATTGTTTTATTTGTTGTTTACCAGCTAAAATAGGAAACTTGAATAGTTCGTGAGGCATTAAAATTTGGTGATGGTCGTCATTGAAAATAATTTCAATTTTTTGGACTTCATGAAATTTAAGTTCTTTTTGTTGATGCTCAATAACAATGGTCATGATTAATTTTTACTTGATTGTTTGCTAACTTCACTAATTCGATCGCTGATGCTATGATAATTGGCTTCGTCTTTCTTTTTAGCTAGGTCAAAAGCTTCTTTATAAATTTTAAATTGTTCGTCTAATGATTTATCTTTACCGTTTAGTAATAAAACACTTTGTGCAAAAATGTCTGGATTCATTTCGTTCACCTCATAAATTTAATAATTCTACTAATCATCTTATTATATGGATGTTAAAAAATAAATTAATTAATTTGTACAAAATAGCACAATAAAAGATAGGAAAATGAAAAAGCTTAGTTTCAATTTTAACCTTGAAACTAAGCTTTTGTGCTTATTTATTAGTAATAATTAATTCTGGCATGATCAGTGGATGACGTTCAGTTTTTTCATATAAGAATCTTTGTAAATCTTCAATAATTTTTTTACGAATTGAATTTTCGGTAGCTTTAGTATTTTTCATTTCGCGAACAATTGTTCTAAAAATGAATTTACGACCTTCGTTAATTAATTCTTCTGATTCACGCATATAAATAAAGCCACGACTTAGTAAATCAGGACCAGCTTTAATTTCTTTTTTCTTTAAGTCGATTGTTGCAACTACTACAACCAAACCTTCTTCAGAAAGTAATTTACGGTCATGTAAAACAATACTACCTATATCACCAATACCACTACCATCAACGTATACGTCGCTGGCATCAAAATGATCAGCAATACGAGCTGAGTGATCAGTTAGAGCTAAGACATCACCATTTTGCATAACAAATGAGTGATCTAATGGCACACCACATAATTCAGCTGTATGTGTATGAGTTTTTAACATACGATATTCACCATGAATTGGCATGAAATATTTAGGTTTCATTAAACGTAACATTAATTCTTGATCAACTTGACCACCATGACCAGAAGTATGAATGTTATTAACAGCACCGTGAATAACTTTAGCGCCAGCTTCTTCTAATTCATTAATTACTTTGTTAACACTAGTTGTGTTTCCAGGAATAGGATTACTTGAAAAGATAACTGTATCACCTGGTTCAATGGAAATTTGTTTATGAATACCATTAGCAATTCTTGATAATGCTGCCATTGGTTCACCTTGAGAACCAGTACATAAAATTAATGTCTCTTCATTGGGAATACTTTTTAATTCAGATGGATCAACTAAATATTCATCTGGAATATGTAAGTAGCCTAATTTACGTCCATTAACAATAGCGGCTTCCATTGATCGGCCGAAAACACAAATTTTACGGTTATGTTCAATAGCAGCTTCAGCAGCTTGTTCAACTCGTGAAATGTTGGAAGCAAAGGTAGCAAAAATAATTCGACCATCAATGCGATCAAACAATTTATGAATAGTTTGACTAACCCAACGTTCTGATTTGGTAAACTCAGGACGTTCTGCATTAGTTGAATCAGCCATTAGACAAAGTACGCCATCTTGTCCTAATTTAGCCATTTTTTGTAAATTAGGTGCTTCAGTTGCTACTGGAGTTAGATCAAATTTAAAGTCTCCAGTTTCAACAATAGTTCCCGAAGGAGTTTTTACAGCGATACCTAAAGCGTCTGCAATACTGTGAGTAGTTCTAAAGAAAGAAACACTAGTCTTACGAAATCTTAATACGGTATCTTCATTAATTTCGTGTAATTCAGTTGATTTTAATAATCCATGTTCTTCTAATTTATTGCGAATTAGTGCTGCAGGTAGTGGGCCAGCATAAATAGGAACATTAATTTCTTTCAATAAATAGGGAATACCACCAATGTGGTCTTCGTGACCATGAGTAATTACTAATGCTTTAATTTTATCAACATTTTCTTTTAAATAAGAAAAGTTGGGAATTACATAATCAATTCCTAACAAATCGTCTTCAGGAAACATAATTCCAGCATCAATAATAATAATTTCGTCTTGAAATTGTACTGCATAACAGTTTTTACCAATTTCTTCTAATCCACCAATTCCATAAACAGCTGTTTCATTATTTTTAATTTTTAATTTAGTTACCATAACTGTTTATGCTTAGAACTCCGTTAAATGGTAATCTGCACTTTTTTGTTCGTATTCTAATGCTTTATCATCAAGCTGTTCAATATATTCAATATTGTATTCGGTATTATCTTGAACTAATTGCATAGCTTCAGCTTCACTTTTAGCATCTAAGTATAAAGATTGTGTAGTTTCACGTTTAGGGTTTTGAATTTTTGATTCTTGATAAAAAACTTTAAAAATCATGTAATAAATACTCCTTTAAGTTAATTAATTTTTATAGAATTGGTAATTAATATTTAATTATTATTATTTACTCGGACATTATTTGCTTAATTAAGCAATAGCTACAATTGATGTTATCACAATTAATAATTTATGTATACAAAAAAGGATTTTATAGATTAATTAAAAGTTTGTTGATTTAAAATTTTAAAATTGCTTTATTAAAGGGTGAATAGACAATGTATTATATATAATAGTAGGAAATAATTTTAAAGAATTGTTATTAATATATATATATTTAAAGAAATAAATATTTTTAAAAAAGTGCTTGACATATATATATATATATATACTTGAGTTGTTATTAATTTAACAAAATCTTAAGTTTTTATGAGGTATTTATAATGAAGAAAAAAGTATTAAGCTACGTAGCTTTAAGTTCTGCATTATTAACAGCTGCTCCATTACTTGGTAATGTAACAGCTAACGCTGCAACTACAAACAACACTACATCAAGCAGTGCTAAAGTAAGTAGTTCATCATCAAGTGCTAAAGAAAGCAGTAAAGTTTCTGCAACTAGCTCAAGCAAAGCTGCTGACAAGAAAGCAGCACGTAGTGCTGTTCGTGCAAACAACTTTGCTGAAGTTGCAACAAATAATAATCAAGAAAAACAAGACTTATCTGTTACACCAGCTGATGTTAAAGGTTTGGTAGATGAGTATAATACAGTTAATGAATTTAATGACTGGACTGGCTGGACTAACAGTGAAAAATCTGATCTTATTAGTGCAATTGAACATAATACAACTGTAGTTCCTAATGTATATGGGAATGGATTTGAAATTAAAAGTGGTTTACACAGTAGTTATTTATTTTATAATGGTCATCTGTTTACTGGTTATGATGCTCAAGATGGTGTTTTCTGGTATCAAGGAATTCCTTATACATTAGCCGCATTAGAAAAAGCTGGTATTAAAGTACCACAAAACGTTGTTAACGCAATGAAGCAAGCAGCTGCTAAGAACAAAGCTAACAATGGTACAGTACGTTTGGCCAACGGTCAAACAATCCGTACTTACGGTTACAACCACTATGTTGCTAACGTAAATGCTAGAACATTACCTAAGACAGGTGAAAGTAACTCAATCGTTTCTTTATTAAAAGCATTATTTTA
>JADIMP010000078.1 GCA_017694665.1 Candidatus Gallilactobacillus intestinavium | reverse complement strand
TGTGTATAAGAGACAGATCATTAACCACTAATAATGTAGGATTATTTAATTTTCTAGCCACGATACTTGAGAAAAATACCATTGATAAGCTTTTTCCTGATCCAGTTGTATGCCAAACAACCCCAATTCTTTTATCTTTAGGATCGTTAAGGGTTCGCTTAGCAGCTTCAACCGCCTTATTTACCATATAGTATTGGTGATAAGCAGCTAGAATTTTGATTGTATTATCTCCGTCAGTCTCAAAAATGATAAAGTTTTCAACTAAATTAAGTAAGTCTTTCGGACTCAGCATATACTTTATCATTGTTTCTAATTCTAAATCGTCGCCTACAGATACATTTTTAGGTTCTCTCCAGCGCATAAAACGATCAAATCCAGCTGTCAGTGAACCGGCACGTGAATTGATTCCATCTGATATTACTAAGATTTCATTATATTTCAGAAAATCTGGAATATCTTCCTTATAAGTTTGTAATTGGCGATATGCATTTTTAATACTTACATTTGGATTACTTGCATCCTTAAATTCAAATGTGACTAGTGGTAATCCATTAACGAAAATCGTTGTGTCTGGACGCCGCTCTTTATTTCCCTCAAAGGTAAATTGGTTAGTTGCAATGAAATCATTTTTTTCTACATTTTTAAAATCAATTGGATATAATACCTCTGTTCGATTTTCGCCGTTAATTGTCGTTTTTACTCTAATTCCTTCAATAAGAAGCTTGTGAAAATAATGATTATTAATCATCATATCAGGATTATCGGACAAACGAATAAGCTGCCGTAAAGCCTCATGATAAATTTCTTCAGAATATCCTGGATTTAATTTTCGAAGAGCTTGTTCTACTTTATCAATTAGCAAAGCCGTAGCGTGGTCATTTTGACGCATTGCATCTATTTCTGGACTAGGTAAAGATGAATTGGGGCTTTTATAAATTGTATAACCCACTTTTTTAAGAGTATCTAATGCAAGATTTTCAATATCTGACTCTAATAAAAAGCTTTTTGACATATTAGCACGCTCCTTTCTGTGATTAAGATGATAAATGATAATTTACTTGAATTAGCTACTTTAACTATCTAAAAATATTTATTTAATAATTGATTTTTTATTTCATTTAATTTACTGTTTTCTTGTATATTTTTTGATACAGTAGTCAAATAATTTTTAGTTAAATCGATTATGTTTTCTAATTCTTTATAATCTTTTGGCAGAGGTATTTCAAATTCTCTTAATGCTTTTTTACTAAGATGAAGTACGGTTGTTCCATTTACGTAACTTAAACAGTGAAATTTTACCCGTGAACTCATCAACACTAAATCTAATAACCATTTAGATATTTTATCTTGCTTAGGGACAACTTTTACTAAATCCATAGAATAAATAGTTTTTTCGTAACTATTTGTAGTAAGTACAGGTTCAGCATTACCAATAATATCTGCATTTTGCGTTAAATCAGTATGTGCAACAAGCATATCAAATAATGAAACATATTTATCTTTCTTAACATTTTTACTTGGAACGATAGGTTTATATCCTTCGCTTCTGAATCCACCGTTTCTAGTAAAATTCTTGATAGTAGCCATACCTATATTACTATCTACTAGTTCTTTTCCTGTATATGAATATCCAGTTGTTATTTCAGCAACATCGGTTAATTTTTTATACTCCCAATCGTCAGGGACTATTCCTTTGTTAAAAGTAAAATAAGAAAAATAATTATCACTAATCACTTTTAATTGTCCAAGTAAATTATCATTTATACGATTATTTAAATATATTTTTCTTTCAAGAAGTAAAATTGAATGATATTTATCATATTGTTTTTCCTTTGAAACTAATTCAAATTCATAATCAAGAATTGCTTCTTTATCACCACGTGGCATTTTTGTTCCCTTAGATGTAGACATAACATAATTAAAAAAAGAATCACTTTGTAAAACACAATATAAATATTCCTTTGATAATTTTTCATTAGTAGCCCTGAAACATAAAACGTCGCTTGAACGTGTACCACTTCTATCAGCAAACCAAATTTTCTTAAAATAAGGTCGAATATTAGATATTAGTACATCTCCTTTTATAAAATTATTAACTGTTTTTGTAGTAGGTAATTTACTATTACCAAATTCAACTCCTCCTCGATTAGGTAACATGTTATCTGTACTAATATAATTAGCTACATCTGCATCTTTTATATCTACTCTCGTTTTAACTAATTCAACAAAATCACGTAATTTTACCTTCAAAATTCATCACCCTATATATTTTCTATGTGCTAATTTTACGTTTTGCTGTTTAACCATTGCATAATGTAGTGTTGTATCAATCTTTTTATGCCCCAATAATTGTTGAAGTTGTTCTATTGGCATTCCCTTATCAATCGCGGTTGTTGCCAAAGTTCTTCTAAATTTATGAGGATAAACTCTTTTTATCCCTATTTTCTTTCCTAATTTTTTTAGCCTTGATTCTACTCCTCCAATTGTCAATCTTGTATTCTTACCATACAAAGAAACAAATAAAGCAGGATTATTATCATTTCTAGTATCTAAATATTTTTGCAAATGCAATTTAGCACGTGCATCAAAATACGCAATTCTTTCTTTATTTCCTTTTCCAAAAACTACACATTCTCGCTCTTGAAAATTTATATCATTACGATTTAATAAAACTAATTCACCTACACGAATTCCAGTTGAAGCTAAAAAATCAATCATTGCTAAATCCCTTATTTGAGTACAGCTATCGCGTAATTTTTCTAATTCTTCATCAGAATACGTTTCTTTTACCGTTGTTGATACTTTTACTTTATGGATCCTTCGAACTGGACTTTTAACTATATAATCCTCATCTTCTAGCCAATTAAAAAAACTAGATAAAATTCGTCTAATATTATCAATAGTTACTTTACTAGAACTATGTAACCTTTGATAATTTGTTAAATAATTTCTCAATTCATCTGTTATAATTTCTTCAGCATTTTTATCAATTGTTGATAACGCTTTAGTTAAAGTCGCTTTATAATACTTTAAAGATTTTTCGGAACAACCTTCTGCCCGCTTTGCAGCAAAATACTTTTCTAATAGTATCTTGTTATTATCATCTGAACTGCCTTCTTTTACATTATTTGAAGAGGTAATAAGATCCTTAAGTATAGATTTTAACTGTATTAATTGCTGATTATTCAAATACGGTAACATTTCTCTAATAATTTTTTCTGACTCTTTGTTTTGCATAGTAAATATCTCCTTTTATTACTATTACATCACATAGTACCTATCAATTATTAGTTAAATGATAATTTATCTAATATTTTATTATTAAATTTAGCAGAATTAATAAATTTAAATAAGTTTAAATTAAAAAAGATTAGCAATCTAGAAATAACTGTCTCTGATCATGTGGCAAACGGTAGTTTTAAGTCTTTAAAGAATAATGTTTCATATTTTGACAAACCTAACTATGCATTATTTATTAGAAATATTGACTTTAAAGATAATTTAGAGGGAAATAAGAAATATATTGATAAAAAATCGTATGATTATTTAAAAAAATCACATTTATCCGGTGGTGAAGTAGTAATTTCAAATGTAGCCGATGTTGGAAGTGTTCATAGAACTCCATTTATAAAAATTCCAATGGTAGTTGGTAATAACCAAATCTTTATAAAATCGGAAAAGACATTTTTAACTGATTATCTTTATGTTTACTTCCAATCATTTTGGGGACAACATGCAATATTTTCAATCACATCAGGATCAGCACAGCAAAAATTTAACAAAACGGATTTCAGATCCCTTGAGGTACCCATACCTACAAAAGATTGGATACGGGAAAATATACAACCATATTTAACACTTCAAGATAACATATTTAAAGAAAATGTTTTTTTAAAACAGATAAAGATAAATTTGATAAATAAATACTTTTAAGCCGTTAAATTATCATTTACTTGATTATTTAATTCGATTTTTTTATCTAATAAAGTTAAACGTGTTCCTATATATTCTTGATCTTTTAAAGAATCAGGGATTAAGATTTTTACATTTGCTAATTCTTTTTTATTAATTGACGAAAAAACTGTTCCGGAAGAAATTGAATTAATTTGACTACCTACTTTTTTCAAAAAATAATACACGTATTTCGAACTAAAATTCGGTAAAACATTTAATGCCGCCAAACCTCTTCCAATAGCAATCTTTCTATCTGACCAATTTACTTTTCCAACAGGTGCACGAATACTAAATAAAATATCTCCCTTTTTTGAAATTTTGTTATATTGAGTTGTGTACGTATCGAAGGAGGGATAATTTTCACCGAATGTACGAATTCCTTGTAAAAATTCGATACCTTTTCCATCTGAATTAAAGTATTTAGAATTTGGTGACTGACCCATATTTATCTCAGCAACATCCCCAAGTTTCATTTCTTTATATTTCATATCCAAGCTCCTTCAATACATTCTTAATTTCAGCTTGTAATTTATTACTTTCTTCAAATTGTTCTTTCAATTCGCTTGTTAACCGTTCCATTTTTTCTTCATACGGTTCGTCATCATCTTTTTGCTTAGCAAGCCCTACATATCTTCCTGGCGTTAAAACGTAATCATTTTTAGCAATTTCTTCTAAAGTAGCTATTTTGCAAAAACCTGCAACATCATTGTATTCTTGATCATTTGTTCCTCGATAAGCATGGTATGTGTCGGCAATTTTTTTAATATCCTCGTCACTAAATGCACGATGCGTTCGATCAACCATTTCTCCCAAATTACGGGCATCAATAAATAATGTTTCACCTTTTCGAGATCGTTCATCTTCAGATGACTTATTCATATCAATAAACCATAACGAAACAGGAATACCTGTTGAATAAAACATTTGACTAGGTAAAGCAACAATCGCATCAATTTTATCGTCTTCTAAAATCGCCTTGCGAATGGCTAATTCATCGTTCTTTGAAGTTGATAGTGCTCCATTTGCAAGGACAAAACCAGCTTTACCATCTGGAGCAAGCTTACTAATTATATGTTCGATCCAAGCATAGTTAGCATTACTTTCTGGAGGAACACCGTATTTCCAACGAGCATCCTCTTTTAATTTATCGCCACCCCAATTTTTTATATTAAAAGGAGGATTAGCTAGAATATAGTCAAACCTCTCTCCTTTATGTAGATCATTAGTAAAAGTATCACCTTGATGTGGTCCCAAATTATTATCAATTCCCCGAATGGCTAAATTCATCTTAGCCAATTTCCAGGTTGTGGGGTTTGATTCTTCACCGTATACCGACAAATCACCGATTTTTCCTTGATGTTCTTGTACAAATTTGTCTGATTGAACAAACATTCCTCCTGATCCGCAACATGGATCATAAATTCTTCCTTTGTATGGTTCAATCATTTCAACAAGTGTTCGTACAATTGAACGAGGTGTATAGAATTCTCCACCTTTTTTCCCTTCACTAGAAGCAAATTGATTTAGAAAATATTCATATACTCGTCCTAAAACATCTGACTGTTTGTCATTTGAATCAGCCAACTTGATATCAGAAATTAGATCAACTACTTCACCTAATCTGGCCTTATCTAAATCAGGAGAAGAATAGTTTTTACTTAAAACTCCACGTAATGAATCATTGCTTTTTTCAATTTCACTCATCGCATTATCAATAACTTCACCTATTTGTGGAGTCTTGGCAGATTGCTGAATTAATGACCATCTTGCATCTTGTGGTACCCAGAAAATATTTTCTGATAAATACATATCAGGATCTTCTGCATCTTCTGGATAATCAGATTTCACCAACTCCTCGTATTTAGTTTCAAACGAATCTGAAACATACTTTAAGAAAATTAAACCTAAAACAACATTACGATATTC
>JADIMP010000010.1 GCA_017694665.1 Candidatus Gallilactobacillus intestinavium | reverse complement strand
AGATTATTTGTAATAAAACCTCTTTTAGAAATTAGTAATGATGATAAAATTTCTAATTTGCTTTTATCTTGTTTGAACAAAATAAAAAAAGAAGATCAAAAAATTCGAAGGATTAATTAATTTATGACTAGTAAAGAAGAAAAAATTGCTAAAGCAATTTCAGAAATTTTAGTAGCAATTGGAGAAGACCCTGAGCGTACTGGTCTTGCAGAAACTCCAAAGCGAGTAAGTAAATCTCTTTTGGAATTATGCTCTTCTACTAATAGAGAATTTAAAAATTATAAAGTATTTAAAGAAAACGTGGATAATAATTTAATTATGGTGGGAAATATTGATTTTTATTCATTATGTGAACACCATATGCTACCCTTTTTTGGGAAAGTATATATTGCTTATATTGCTAATGATAATAATATTATTGGGTTAAGTAAATTACCACGGCTGGTTGATTATGTGTCTCATAAATTAACAATTCAGGAACGAATTACACGAGAAATTATTGATGAATTAAATAAAATTTTGAAACCTCAAGGAGTAGCAGTATTAGTTAAGGCTCGTCATATGTGTATGGAAATGCGTGGGGTTAGAAAGGGCAATAGTATTACTCAAACTGTTAAATATTCAGGAATATTCAAAGAAAATAAAGAATTACAACAGGATTTTTTAGATAGAGTTGATAATGCTAGATTATGATGAATTAATTAAATCGTTGGATAAACAAATTAAAGCCAATGATAATAAGAGAATTGTCAAATTGAAAAAGATGGTTGATTATATTACTAGTGGTTTTGATAATTTACCATTTTGCATTCATATAGTGGGGACTAATGGTAAAGGATCTACTGGGTGCTTTATTAGTAACATATTGCAAGCTGCTGGGTACAATGTTGGAATGTTTAATAGTCCGGCCATATTTGATGAGAGAGAACAAATTGTAATTAATCAATATATGATTTCTAAGCGGCAATTTATAAATATTTATCAAAAGTTACTACCAATTGTTCAAAGACTATTTGGAGATAATATATTTACCATTTTTGAATGGGAGTTTTTGATTAGTCTTGAGTATTTTTTGGATAAAAGAGTAGATTTTATTATTTTAGAAGCAGGATTAGGAGGGAAATATGATGCAACTAATGCAATTTATCCTCCTCAATTATCTATTTTTACCAAAATATCTTTAGATCATTTAAATATTTTAGGTAATTCTATTGAAGAAATAACTACAAATAAGGTTGGAATTTTAAAGTCTAATACTACTGTCATTGTAGCTAAACAAGACTATGACAATGTTTACAGAATCATTAGCGATCATTCTAGACAGTTACAAGTTAAATATTATTTAACAGAACAGTTTTCTTTTAACTTAAGTTATCCTAATTTACCGAATTATCAATTAGAAAATATTAAAACTAGTTTGTTAGCTGTAAAACTTTTAAAAAGATTTGGTTATAACATTATTGATAGAAATGTATCATTAGGTATTAGAAAGTTTTCTTTATTTGGAAGAATGAATGAAATAAATTTTCAAGGTAAAAAATTAATTTTAGATGCTTCACATAATATTGATGGCATAAAAAAATTAATATTTAATTTGAATAAGGATAAAAAATATACATTAGTATTAGGATTTTTAAAAGATAAACAGGTTGATGAAATGATAAATGAATTATCTTTTATTGCTGATAAATTTATATTATTTACACCTGATAATAATTTAAGAGCTATGAATTCTAATGATCTTTCTACAAAAATTAAACATAGTATTACTTATAATGGTCAGAAAATAATTAATGATCTATCTGTAAAAGATTTTTGGTTAAGGCTGTTTAATGATGAACTTGGTAAAAATATTTTGATAACTGGTAGTTTTTATTTACTTAGAAAGATGCTAATTAATGGAAAGATTAATTATTATTGCGACAAATAATGTTTATAAATTTAATGAATTAAGAAATATTTTAAATTACTTTGATATAAGTTGTAAGCCATATTGGGATTTTATTGATAAACAAAAATTCCCTAAAGAAGGAACTACAAGTTTAAGTGATAATTCATTTAATAAATCTAAATTTATTTTCGATAAAATTAAGCTTCCTAATGTTTTAGGAGATGATAGTGGATTATTTATTAATGAATTACCTAACAATTTGGGAATTACAACTATGAGAGAATTAGAATCGAATAATTGTTTTTCTAATTATGATAGAAATAAATATATTATTTCATTGATGAAACATTGCAATGATAGAAGTGTCAATTTAATAACGCATTTAACCTTGATTAAATCTGAAGATGAAGTTTTACATGGTATTGGCAACATGAAAGGCAAAATTTCTTTTATTGAAAAAGGAATTAATGGTAGTGGGTTTGATAAAATATTTTTATTAGATAAGATTGGTAAAACTTTAGCAGAATTTCCTTTTAAAGATAAATGGTGTTTTTTGTCTAGAACAAAAGCAGTTCGAAATTTGATGGAGAAAAATTAATGAAAGTTAAAGAATTAAAACATGTTAGTTGTGAAAAAGATTTTTTATGTAATAAGTTAATTAATTCTTATTTAATTCATAGTAATAAAATTTTATTAGATTTTTTTGAATTTCAATCATCTAATGATAAATTAGTAGTTATTGATGTTTTAGACAGAATAAATTCAATTTATCAAACAATGGATCAAGATATATTTGTTATAGTTGATTTATTTCAATTGGATTTTTTAATTCATTATTTTAGTAAAGATTTGAGCAATAAATTATTAAAAATAAAATTAAATAATTGTTTGTATTGGAAAATAAACAATGAATTATTTAATGTTTCCGATCATCCATTGATTTATGGAATTTTAAATATTACTCCTGATTCATTTTATGATGGTGGACAATATTTTTCTCCTAAAGATGTTTATGAACATATTAATAAAATGATTCTTGCTGGTACAGATATTATTGAAATTGGTGGTCAGTCTACTAGACCAGGATACGATGAAATTTCTGTTGAAGAAGAAAAAAGAAGAACTATTCCTGTAATTAAATATATTAAACATAATTTTCCCAAAGTTTTGTTAGCGATAGATTCATATAAGGAAGATGTTATTTATTCGGCTTTAAATGAAGATGTAGATATAGTAAATGATATCCATGGTTTCGATACGGATGAAAAAGTTCACATGTTAGCTAATTCAAATGCTGGAATGGTTTTGATGCATTACAATCGTACACAAAATTATACTAATGTAACTAATAGTATTATTAATTTTTTTAAAAAAAGATTAGATTACTTATCTGAACAGTCCATTGATTTTTCTAGAGTAATTTTAGATCCTGGAGTCGGTTTTTTAAAAATACCAGATAAAAATGATGACTTAACTATTATGAATAATGTGAGTCGTTTTGTGTCTTCATTAAATAGACCGATAATGACTGCTATTTCTAGAAAAGGATTTAGTGAACAATTGTTTGGATTGGATAAAGATGATCGATTGCCTTCTACTTTAGTAGCAGAATCATATATGTTTTTGCAAGGCAGTAATATAATTAGAGTACATGATATAAATGAAACTAAACAGTTAATTAAATTGTTAGATACAATAAGACAGAGCTATTAAAGGGGTATTTAATTTGAATAAATTAACTTTATCAGCAATTAATGTGTTAACTATTTTAAGGGAACATAATTTATTAATAAAGACTCTTAATTTTAAAAAAACAGATAACTATGAAACGATTGCATATAATTCTAAGGAAGATTTACATAGTGGACTGTTTTTTTGTAAGGGTGATAATTTTAAAAAAGAATATCTGAAAGCTGCTATAGATAATGGTTGCATAGGTTATGTTTCTGAAAAAGAATATTCAGTTAACGAAAGTGTATCTGGAATAATAGTAAAAAGTGTTAGCAAAGCCATGGCTTTATTGAGTGCAGCTTTTTATAATTATCCACAAAATGACTTGTACATAATAGCAACTACCGGAACTAAGGGTAAGACAACCACTACATATTTCTTGCATTCTATATTGGATAATTTTAGTCATAAGAAAACTGCTATGTTTTCGACTATTGATCGGGTTTTAGGACCAAATAAAAATCAGAGGTTTAAATCTGATCTTACAACTCCAGAATCATTGGATTTATATCATGATATGTATAAAGCAGTTTCTTTTGGAATGCACTATTTAGTAATGGAAGTTTCTTCTCAAGCTTATAAAAGGAATCGAGTTTTTGGATTGAAATATGACTTAGGAATATTTTTGAATATTTTTCCTGATCACATAGGTGAAAACGAGCACCCTAATTATGAAGATTATCTACATTGCAAAATGCAATTGTTAATTAATTCAAAAAAGTGCTTAATTAATGCTCAAACAAATAATTTTAAAGAAATATATTTAGCGGCTTGTGGAACACATCAAAAACAAGATATTTATTTATTTAGTTCAAAAGATTTTATGGATCAAAGTGCTTATAAAATTGATTTCACTTACCAAAATCAAGTTGATAATTTGGCTGGTGCTAGTTTTTTATTGAATGATAATCGTAATGGAAGCATATCTCGATTATTTGATAATGAACGTTATTCTATTTTACTACCAGGAAATTATAATGAAGAAAATGCAACTGCTGCTATTATAGCTACAAAATTGTTATCAGTCGATTTTGATATTATAAGTGAGTCTATAAAGAAAACAACAATACCTGGAAGATTTGAATTTTTAAACACTAAAAACCATGGTTCTATATTTATTGATTATGCTCATAATTATATTGCTGTAAAATCAGTATTATCATTTTTAAAACAACAAAAGAAGTATAAAAATAGTAAGGTTATTATTGTTGTTGGTAGTACAGGCAATAAAGGGGTATCCAGAAGAGAAGGGTTTGGTAAGGCAATTAATGAAGAGGCAGATGTTGCGTATTTAACATCTGATGATCCAGGTTTCGAAGATCCATTAGATATTGCAAAAGAAATTGATTCATTTATAAATCATGATAAAGTTGAAGTACATATAGAATTAAACCGACAAAAGGCAATTAAATTGGCTATTGAAAATAGCCATGTTGGAGATTTGGTTGTTTTAGCAGCTAAAGGAGAAGATCCTTATCAAAAGATAAATGGGGTTAATGTTCCTTATCCAACAGATATGGTAGTTGCTAAAAATGTAATAAGTAAATTGGAGGAATGATAATGTCAAAAGAAAAAATTAATATAGGTGATAAAGTACAGGCAAAAAAATTTAGTCCGTTTGAACATGATTTTACAGGTACAATTGAAAAAATATATGATCATTCTGTTTTGGTACTTATTAGTGATTATGACAGTAATGATGAAGCGGCTGTTAATGAAATGAATAAAAGAGCAATTCTTAAAAAAGAGGATGTTACAGTTATCAGTTCTAAACAGAATAATTCTAATAGCAAACAAAAAGAGGAAAAATAATTATGGCGCTATTGATACTTGATAATAACAATCAAGAACTTCGCTATTATTTTGGCTCTGGTGATGAAGGCAAGGCATTAACTTGTTTTAAATATTTGGCTAAAATTTTAGTAGAACGGCATACAAATATACCTTTTTATAAAAAAGATGATTTATTGAAATTATCATCTGAAGACATGGATTTAAACGAAGATTTTAATAAATATTTTTTTAGTGGAGAAAATTTAGGATTACATATAAACGTATTTTCAAGGAAGTTATTATTTAATGATGATGTTTATCATGTTAAATTAACTTTATTAACACGTAATGATATTGACGAAAAAGAATTATTTGCTGTAAACTAAATCTTAATTGCGGGTGTAGTTTAGTGGTAAAATATGAGCTTCCCAAGCTTAAGTCGCGAGTTCGATTCTCGTCATCCGCTTTTGTTTGTATTTATAATTTAAAGAGACTTTACTTTAAGTAAAGTCTTTTTTAATATATAAATTAGAATGATTTTAAAGAAGGATTAAATTTGAATTTATTGAATAGTGTTTTTCAGAAAATTAATGTCATAAGAGCATTAGTAATGGGAGCTAATGATGGCATTTTATCTGTATCAGGAATTGTTTTAGGGATGGCAGGTTCTAATGTAAGTACTAGAGATGTATTTTTGGCGGGTTTATCAGGAGCACTAGCTGGAATAGTATCTATGGCAATGGGAGAATGGGTATCTGTAAGTACTCAACGCGATTCAGAATTATCAGCGATAAAAGATGAAACTTTAAGAGTTCAAGATAATTTAGATGATGAAATTGATTATGTTGTTAAAAAATACATTTCCCAAGGAATTGATTCTAACTTAGCTAGACAAGCTGCATTAGAAATGTTTCAAAAGAAGCCAATATATTTTGGAGTTATCGAGCGTTACGGATTTAACCCTAAGGATAAAATTAGTGCTGTAGGTGCTGCAATAACATCTATGATTTCTTTTGGTTTAGGTTCTGTTTTACCTTTGTTGTCAGCAGTTTTACTACCTAAACATATTAGAGTTTTAGTAACAATAGTTTTAGTAACAATATCTTTAGGATGTACAGGTTATGTAGCTGCTTTTTTAGGTAAGTCTAATAATTCATTTAAAGCAGTAGTTAGAAATGTTGTGTCTGGAATATTAACGATGATAATCACTTTTACCGTCGGATTATTGTTAAAGCGTTGAGGTTGTAATTATGAAGCATATTATTAATATGGAACGTTTAAATACTCTTAGAGCTGGAGTGTTAGGATCGAATGATGGAATTTTAACTGTAGTAGGAGTTTTATTATCTGTAGGAGTTGCTACAAATAACAGATTTACTATCTTAATGGCTGGCCTGTCTGATTTATTAGCTTGCGCTTTTTCTATGTCTACCGGAGAATATTCATCAGTAAGTTCTCAAAAGGATACTGAATTATCATTAATTAAATTAGAAAAAAAATTAATTAAAGAGGAGCCACAAAAAGAGTTATTAACAATAAAGGAATATTATAAAAGTCATGGTGTATCTAATGTAACCTCTGAACTTATCGCTAAGCAATTAATGAAAACTAATGCTTTAAACACACTTCTAAGAATTAAATATAATATAACTAATTCATATATGAATCCTTGGTATGCAGCTTTGTCTTCTTTTGTATCTGCTTTAAGTGGAGGCTTTTTTCCGTTATTAGCAATGTTAATTTTTAAAGAAAATATGCGATGGATGGCGACTATTATGGCCGTTATATTAGTAGTAGCAATAACTGGATATTTAAGTGCTAAATTAAGTAATGGATCTATTAAGAAATCAATAATTCGTAATATAATAGTTGGGATTATTACTATGTGTATACATTATGAAATAGGTTTATTAATCTAATTGATTAAATCATATATGATATAATAAAAAACATTAGTTTGAGACTTTTATTGTATTTTGAGGAATATGTTTTATGAATACCAAAGAATTAGTAGCTTTAGAAATAAAAAATGCGTTAGAGGATAATTTATTATCTATAAATGAAATAGAAGATTATCTTGAACATCCTAAAAGAGATGACTTAGGAGATATTTCTTTTCCAACTTTTGTTTTGTCGAAGATATTGCATAAAAATCCTAAAGATATTGCGGAAGAATTAGCAAAAAAAATTAATGTAGATAAATTTGAAAAAGTGGAAGTTGTTGGTCCATATATTAATTTTTTTATTAAAAAAACAGAATTTGCAAGTAATGTTTTACATAATGTTCTTACTGAAAAAAACAATTATGGTGACAATACGATAGGTAAAGATCAAAATGTAACGATTGACATGTCTTCGCCTAATATTGCTAAACCTATGTCTATGGGACATTTAAGATCTACTGTAATTGGTAATGCTTTAGCTAACATTTTTGCTAAAAACGGGTTTAATCCTATTAAAATAAACCATTTGGGTGATTGGGGAACTCAATTTGGTAAATTAATTCAAGCATATAAATTATGGGGGTCCGAAGAAGAAGTCAAATGTGATCCTATAAATACTTTGCTTAAATATTACGTTAAATTCCACAAAGAAGCAGAAAAAGATGAGTCTTTAAATGATAAGGCACGTGCATGGTTTACTAAGTTAGAAGATGGTGATGAAGAAGCAACTCGTTTATGGAAATGGTTTAGTAGTGAGTCTTTAAAGGAATTTAAATCTATTTATGATGAATTAGGTGTAACGTTTGATCATTATACAGGGGAATCATTTTATAATGATAAAATGCCTGAAATTATAGATATTTTAAATAATAAGGGTTTGTTAAAGGAAAGCAGAGGAGTTAAAATTGTTGATCTAGATAAATATAATTTAAATCCTGCTGTTATTCAAAAATCTGATGGATCTAGTCTTTATATTACTCGTGATTTAGCTACTGCCTTGTATCGTAAACGTGAATATAATTTTGTACAATCTTTATATGTTGTTGGATCAGAACAACGTAATCATTTTGACCAATTAAAGGCTGTTTTGAAAGAGATGGGTTTTGAATGGGCAAATGATATTCATTATATTCCTTTTGGATTAATAACATTAAACGGGCAAAAATTATCAACTCGTGCAGGAAGAGTTGTTTTGTTAAAAGATGTTATTTCTGATTCTGTAAATTTAGCATTGGAACAAATAAAGCAAAAAAATCCATCTTTACAAAATAAGGAAGAGGTTGCTCATTCTGTTGGAGTTGGAGCAATTATTTTTCATGACCTTAAAAATGAGAAAATTAACCAATTTGATTTTGATTTAAAAGAAGTAGTTCATTTTGAAGGCGATACTGGTCCTTACGTACAATATGCTCATGCTCGTGCAGAAAGTATATTAAGAAAATCTAATTGTAAAGAAATAGACTTAAATAATTTATCTTTAAATGATATAAATTCTTGGGATATAATTAAGCAATTAAATCGTTTTCCGGAAATTATTGTAAAGGCTATGAATGAATATGAACCATCAGTAATTGCTAAGTATAGTTTGAATTTAGCTAGAAGTTTTAATAAATATTATGGCAATACTAAAATTTTAGTTGAAGATGATTATTTAAATGCCAGATTGGCTTTAGTTAAATCTGTAAGTATTGTTTTGAAAGAAAGCTTAAGATTATTAGGGGTAGAAGCTCCTAATGAAATGTAATTAAAAAAGTATCTAATTAACAATTAGATACTTTTTTAATTATTTAATAATTAATTATTAGGGTATTTTTATGAATAAGTTATCTCAAAATTTAGATGAATTAAAAAATAAGCTATCTCAAGTTGGCGATAATTTATGGGATAAATTTAAATACATTTGGCATCGTTTTCAATTTACTAGAGTGATTATAATATTTATTTTATTAATAGTATTTTTGATGAGTTCTTATTTAACATTTATGGCTAAAACTGCGCATGTGAAAGAATTAAAAGCTACTTTATCTCATCCAACAGTTATTTACGATAGAAATGGTAATAAAGCTGGTGATTTATTTTCACAAAAAGGAACGTATGTATCACTAGATAAAATTTCTCCTAACATTCCTAACGCTGTTTTATCTACAGAAGATCGTAATTTTTATCATGAGCATGGATTTTCTGTTAAAGGACTAGGTAGAGCATTTTTCTTATTGATTAGAAATAAATTATTAGGAAGAAATTATATTAGTGGTGGGGGCTCCACAATTAGCCAACAGTTAGTTAAGAATGCATATTTGTCACAAGAACAAACTTTTAGTCGAAAACTTAAAGAAATATTTTTATCTGTTGAGGTAGAAAATGTTTATTCTAAAAATGATATTTTAACAATGTATTTAAATAATGCATACTTTGGACATGGAGTGTGGGGTGTGCAAGATGCTTCTGAACGTTATTTTGGCAAAAACGCTGATCAATTAACTGTACCTCAAGCAGCTGTTCTTGCTGGAATGTTAACATCTCCTACTATATATGATCCAATTAATCATCCAGAAGCTACTAAATTAAGAAGAAATGTTGTTTTACAATTAATGGTTGAAAATCATAAATTAACTCAAAATCAAGCAAACCACTACAAAAAAATGCCACTAATTACTAAAGATAACTATACTCCTGATAGTTCTTATAAGTATCCATGGTTTTTTGACGCTGTTATTAATGAAGCTATAGATAAATATGGATTAACAGAGTCAGATATTATGAATCATGGATATAAGATTTACACTACTTTAAGTCAACCACAACAAAAAGTTATGCAACGCGCTTTTAATAATCCTAATAATTTTCCAGATCATTATTATGGTGAAAATAAAGTGCAAGCATCTAGTGTAGCTATGGATCCAAAAACAGGAGGTGTATTAGCAATTATTGGTGGACGAGGATCTCATACATTTAGAGGATTTAATCGTGCCACACAATTAAAACGTCAGCCAGGGTCTAGTATAAAACCATTGGCTGTATATACTCCTGCTATAGAACATGGATATCATTTTGATTCGATGTTACAAGACGAACCTCATTCTTATGGTGTAAATAATTATAGACCTACAAATTTTGATGACATTTATCATGGTAAAGTACCAATGTATCAAGCTTTACAAAATAGTTACAATGCTGCTGCAGTATGGTTATTAAATAAGATAGGTTTGCAATTAGGTTATAGATCTGTACAAAAATTTGGAATTCATCTAACCAAAGCAGATGATAATTTAGCATTAGCTCTAGGTGGTTTGCATAATGGAGTGTCACCATTGGAAATGGCGAGAGCGTATAGTGCCTTTGCTAATGGAGGTAAATTACCTCAGTCACACTTTATTACTAAGATAGTAGATGCGTCTGGTAAAACTATTGTGAACAATGAATATCCACGATCTAAACGTATTATGAGTAAACATGTTGCTAATGAAATGACAAGTATGATGTTAGGAACATTTTCTCATGGTACTGCTAAATTGGCTAAACCTAATGGTTATCAAGTCGCTGGAAAAACTGGTACTACTGAAGCAGATAGTGTGGATAATTCTAAAGCGGTAACTGACCAATGGACAGATGGATATACACCAGATTTAGTGTTAGTTAATTGGGAGGGATTTGATAAAGTAAATCAAAAACATTATCTAAATTCCAATTATATAGTTGATACTGAGCCTTTGTATAAGCAAGAAATGCAAGGCATGATACCTAATACTAATGAAACGAAATTTAATGTAAAAGATGCAAATGTTATTGCATCAGAAGAAAATACAAAATCTGGAAATCTATTAAATGAATTAAAAAATAGCTCTGGTAATTTAAAACAGAGCTTAATGAATAAGGCTACTGACGTATTTTCTGGTTTACATACTTTATGGAATAAGGTTAGAGGATTTTTGGGTAATTAATGTTAAAATGTTATTTATGTTGATTAATTATATAAGGAGTTAATATTATGTCACAAGATATTGAAGAAACTGCAAAAAAAATGGCTGATGATTTTAAAAAGACTGATGAATTTGTTGCTTTAGAAAAAGCTTATAAAAATATGAAATCAAATAATGAAGCTTTTGAAGAATTTAAAAAATTTCAAAAGTTACAATTTTCTTTAAGAAAAAAAGATTTGTCACAAGAAGAATTGACTGAAGAGGAAGTAAAGAAAGCGCAAGATCAGGCCGCAAAAATAGGAAGTTTTGATGAAATTAAAGATTTAATGAAAAAAGAAAAAGCAGTTAATGATTTATTAAGTGATTTGAATAAAATACTTACTGATCCAATAAGAGATTTGTATGATGAAAGTAAATAAAAAAGAGGACTTTATAATATCTAGTCCTCTTTTTTATTTTTTATATAAAAATAAGAATATTAATTATTGGTTGTATACGCAGACAAGATATTTTTTAAATCTTTATCTTTAATAGAAACATTTCCATCTTTAAGTTCTTCTGATACTACCTTTTGTAAAACAGAACTATTATTTACATTCATATCTTGGTCTAAAATTTGTTCTCTTAAAGCATTTTTATGTTGTTGCCATGTACCTTTGTTAGGTTTATTTATCATTTTAATAATATAATATGCAGTTACACCAGAATTAGATGATTTAATTGGTGTTTTAGTGTACTGACCATTATTTAATTTAAAAGCTGCTTTTTTAATAGGTGTAGGAACTAAAGAAGATGTATTATCAAATTTTGGTAATTTTCCGCCTTTATTTTTGGTATTAGAGTCTTGAGAATACTTTTTGGCGACATCAGCAAAATTTTGACCATTATTTAAATCATTAATAGCTTGTTGAGCTTTATTTTCATTTTTAGTCATGATAATGGCAGTCTGAACTTTAGGTTCCCATGTTTTAAATTGCTTTTTTAGGTCAGCATTAGTAATTTTTACATCATTTTTAACTGCTTCCTTAAGTAATAAGTTGGAACGAATTTGTTTTTTAAAACTGTTAGGAGTTAAATTTTCTTGTTGAAGTGCAGTTGAAAAATTATCTCCATATTGTTTTTTAAACTGATTATACCGTTTGTTTACCTGAGCATTTGTTACTTTATTACCATATTTTTTTTCTAAAACTTTATTTAATATCATTTGTTGTAGCACTTGTTTACCTTGTGTAGTTTGTTTCATACTAGAGTAATATTGTGCTTCAGTAATTTTTCCTCCATCTGTTGTAGCAACTGTTTTACTTCCACAAGAAGATAAAGTTATAGCTGTTAAAATACCAGCTGGTATTATTAACCATTTTTTATTCATCTAAACACATCCCTTTAATAAAGTATAGTTATGTTAGTCATGTTAACATAACTAGCTAAAATTTTCTTAACAAGTTAGATACAGTTTCATTAATATGATTAAATCTTGTTTTTATTATTTTAATAGCATAATTTGATTTAATTTTATAATTAGTTTTATTTATTTTTAATTCATGCACTAATATGTTGATTATGTTTTTGTTTTTAAAAATTATTTTTATATTTTTAATTAATTCATGCATTTTAATATAATTAATCCTGATTTAAATTATTTATTATTTTATTTTGAATTTTTTTGTAATCTGATTCTTGATATTCTTTACTATGGTCATGAAATATAATGTTAAAATCATCGTCTTTGTAACGAGGAATTAAATGAATATGTGAGTGGAATATAGTTTGTAAAGCTTTTTCTCCATTATTATTTAATATATTCATAGCTATAATATTTGGATCGGATTTTTTAATTGCTTTCGCAACTTTAGGAATAATTGGTAAAACATGTTCAGCAAGTTCATCATCATATTCAAAAATGTCTTTTACGTGTTGCTTAGGAATTATTAAAGAATGTCCAGGAGTTCCTTGCGATAAATCTAAAAAGGCTTTAACATATTCATCTTCATAAATTGTAAAACTAGGTACTTCGTTGCTTGCTATCTTACAAAAAATACAATCTTTTTCTCTCATGATGTACTCCTTAATTATTTAATTATTTAAAATTATATATCATGATAAAATTTAAATTAATAATTTTAATAAAGGAAAGTATTTAGATGGGAATTAAAATAGATAATTTGACTGGTGGATATGGTCAAATTTCAGTATTAAAAAATGTGACTTTTGATGTAAAAGACGGAGAAATCGTCGGTTTAATTGGATTGAATGGTGCAGGAAAGTCGACAACTATTAATCATATAATAGGAAATTTAATACCATTCTCTGGATCTATAAAATTAAATAATATAAGTTTAGAGGATAAGCCTGCTTTATATAAAAGACAAATAGCTTATATACCGGAAATGCCGATTTTTTATGACGAGCTAACGCTAAAAGAAACATTAGAATTAACAATGCTAGCTTATAATTTAAATAGAGATAATACTTGGATAAAAGCACACAAATTATTAAAAAAATTTAGATTGGATAATAAGTTAAATTGGTATCCATCAGATTTTTCAAAGGGAATGCAACAAAAAGTAATGATTGTTAACGCCATGATTACTGATGCAAAAGTATTAATAATTGATGAACCATTTATTGGATTAGATCCGTTGGCTGTTAATGATTTCCTCGAGTTAATAAAAGAAAAGAAAGAAAAAGGGGTATCTATTTTGATGTCTACTCATGTGTTATCAAATGCAGAAAAATATTGTGATCGTTTTGTATTTATGAATAAGGGGAAAGTTATTATAGAAGGTGATCTAAAAGAAATAAGAAATTATGCATCTTGTGAAAATAAGAGTTTAAATGATATATATTTAAGTTTAGTTGGTAATAATAATGACTAATTTATTTAATAATCGTTTATCTAAATATCATAAAAAAATAGCTAAATATTTAAAATTAGCTTTTAATGATCACTTTATTATTGCTTTACTTTTTATATTTGGTGCATGTGTATATGGATATCATATTTTTTTAAAGAATATACCTGTAAATCAATTATGGGAAAAATTACTATTTAGTATTGTTGCTATTATTTTTTTGCAGTTTAGTAATTTAGTTACTTTATTTCAAAAAGCTGATATTGTATTTTTAGTTTCTTCCTTTGAAACAATAAACAAATGTTTCAAAAAGGCTATTCATTACAGTTTATTATCATCAAGTATTATTCAACTATTTTTGGTGTTCATTTTGATCCCGTTTTATTTAAAAATAACTCAACTTCCTATTATAACTATTTATTATTTAATTTTTATTCAATTGTTTGGTAAGTTTACATTAATACAAGCGCAATCTGGAGTGGCGTTTTCTAAATATAAATCAATAAGTATTTTTAATGTAATTTTATTTCTTAATTATTTCTTATTTATAAATAAATATATTTATTTACCTATATT
>JADIMP010000077.1 GCA_017694665.1 Candidatus Gallilactobacillus intestinavium | reverse complement strand
GTGTTCGGGGTGGGGACGTCCAACATCGCCCTGTCACTGGAACCAATTATCGCGGACACGGCGGTAAAGGCTGGCATTCGCCCGGAACGACCGTTGAAGGCGACGGCGCTAACGGCCAACACGGCGCTGCTGTGTTCCCCGGCCGCAGCGGCGGTGGCGTACATGCTGTCGTTGTTCGCCAACCACGCGATTACGATGCGGAAATACTTACTGATCGTGCTCCCAACGGCCATATTAACAACGCTGTTACTGAGCACGTTCATGACACTCAAGAAGTTCAAGACAAGTGATAAGGAGTTCATGCAGCAGTACCAGGCCAAGGACGCCGAGCAGGGGGAGCAGCACTTCTCCGTGACGACCAAGCTGGCAACGCTGGTGTTCATTCTGGGAATCGCGCTCGTCTTACTGTTTGGAATCTTCCCGGAGATTGCCCCGCGGATGCTGCTGCACGGCAAGATGACGGCCGTGCCAAACGACCTGATGGTAATGTTGCTGCTGTTTGCTACGGCGGGCATTAACATGGCCTTCTGCAAGATTAATCCGGGCAAGGTTTTCGCCACGAAGATTGGTTCTTCCGCGTTCGGCGGCTTGCTTGCAGTCCTTGGACCAGGCTGGTTGGGCTCCACGCTCTTTGATAACCCGCATAACCTGATGCTGCTAAAGCAGCTGGTTGGTTCAATCGTTACGCATAACACGTGGATTGTGGTGCCGCTAATCATGCTGGCATCGATGCTCATCATGTCGCAGTCGGCCACGGTCGCAGTCATCTTCCCGATTGCGCTGAGCCTCGGAATCGCGCCGCTGTTCTTGCTGGCGACGGTCCAGGCGCTGAACTTCGTGTTTGTCATTCCGGCCCAGCCACCGATGCTGTTTGCGGCGGACATCGACGAAACGGGCGGCACCACCAAGTACGGTTTCATCGTGCCGGGAATCTTTACGTTGCTGGTATCGATGGTGATTGGCTTGATTATGATCCATGTGATGCCGGTGTAGGTTAGGTGAATATTGAAGGACACGCACGACTCGAGAGGGTGGTGCGTGTTTTTAGTCATGAATTAGTAGTCAGTTTTAAAAGAAAGGTCTGCTGGTGTACTTAATGAATCGATTTATGCTAATGTATTCAACGATAAGTTATGTTAAAAAAAGCATAACATTATAGTTAGTGGTTATTGTTTGAATTGTTATAGAAATTTGTTTTGAAGTGTCTTAAAATAGTTATATCGAGATAAAAGAAGGATAAAAATGGTAATCAACACAACACAACACAACACAACACAACACAACACAACACAACACAACACAACACAACACAACACGTTGATTATGTAGGTCAACGTTTATTTGTCAAGCTTTTTAAAGTGAACTTATCATCTGTTTTAGAT
This sequence comes from Candidatus Gallilactobacillus intestinavium, assembly GCA_017694665.1. Lineage (GTDB taxonomy): Bacteria > Bacillota > Bacilli > Lactobacillales > Lactobacillaceae > Gallilactobacillus > Gallilactobacillus intestinavium. Next base: position 3,387 of record JADIMP010000077.1, on the reverse strand, counting down.
GATAAGTTCTTTTTGTATGCAATCAGTTGTTATGAAGGGAGAGTTGCTTAATGGCTAATTCTTCTCTTCATAATGCAAAAAAAGTTAAGAATGATGAATTTTTTACTAGATATAAAGATATTTCTGCCGAAATGGGACATTATAGAAAACATTTTAGAGGAAAAATTATATACTGCAATTGCGATGACCCCATACAATCTAATTTTTGGAGATATTTTCACAATAATTTTGCTAGTTTGAAATTAAAAAGACTTATAGCGACACATTATAGACAAGATAGCGAGCCGTCATACGCACTTATTTATGATGGAAATGATGACTTTAACATGGAAGCGGGCAAAATTGTTACTATCCATGGAGATGAAAGGTACACTGCTGGAGATTTTAGAAGTAATGAATGTATTAATTTTCTAAAGGAAGCAGATATAGTTATTACTAATCCTCCTTTTAGTCTATTTAAAGAATATGTAACTCAACTTATAGAATACAACAAAAAATTCATTATTATTGGGAATAAGAACGCTGTTACATATAAAGAGGTTTTTCCCTTAATTAAGAATAATAAAATCTGGATTGGTAATCGAAATATGAACTCTGATTTTTGGCTATATGTTCCAGAAGGTGCAAAATATGAAAAATTAGACGAGGATGGTAAAAAAGTTAAACATATTATGGGGTGTTGGTACACTAATCTTGATTTGAAGAAAAGACATGATGGTCTGTGGCATATTGGAGATAAATTCGATCAATCTAAAGCTCATAAGTACTATGAAGGTTTTGAGAAAAAATATCCTGAATATGACAATTATGACGCTATTGAGGTATCAAAAGTTCAAGATATTCCTATTGATTATGCGGATGTTATGGGTGTTCCTATAACGTTTATAGATAAATTTAATCCCAATGAGTTTGAAATAATATGGACGACTGATAGAGGTGGTGATGGACATCTTCAAAAGTATGTAAAGCCGTATCCTCGCCATGATGCTCCTGTTATTAATGGCAAAGGAATTTATAAAAGAATATTTATTAGGAACTTACATCCTATTAAACGTTCAAATGATACTGGATATTAAAATAAGAGAGGGAATATTAAAATGAGGGTTAGAAGATTACGCGATATTTTAAACAAGCCGTTTACGATTAAAGATTTAGTTAGTGGCTATACGAATAATGACGATGGAGCAACAACAGATTCTGTTTTGAGTTATAACGGGAATTTGAATATTAGGCCATCTTATCAACGAAATAATGTTTATAATGATGAAAAAAATCAAGCAGTTATTCGTACTATTTTAGATGAGTGTCCTATTGGTATTATGTATTGGGTTGATTTAGGAAACGGAAAATATGAGGTTTTAGATGGGCAGCAACGTATCCTGGCAATTTGTAATTATGTTATAGGAAATTATTCTGTAAAATCAGATAAATTCCCAAGAAGCGTACCACAACAAGATTTTCCAAATTTACAAGTTAATTTAAAAGATATTGCTGATAAGATTCTAGAGTATGAATTAGACGTTTATATTTGCGAAGGAACACCTTCCGAAAAAATGAAATGGTTTCATGTTATTAATACAGCTGGAGAACCTTTAAATGAACAAGAATTACGGAATTCTGCATATACTGGTACTTGGTTATCCGATGCCAAACAACGTTTTTCAATGAAACAAGGTCGTGGAGTTATTTTAGCTGATAAAAATCCTAATAATGGAAAAGAAGAAAAGTTATTAAATGGCGAATGGAACCGACAAGATTATTTACAAACTGCAATTAAATGGGCTTGTACTAATAGTTCAGATGATTCAATAAAAGAAATATCAGATTATATGTTAAAACACCAAAATGATTCCGATGCATCTGAATTATGGCAAACCTTTTCTTTAATTTTAGAGTGGGTTAGAGGGAAATTCACTAGTTATAATAAAGCATTAAAAGGTTTAGATTGGGGACGAACATACTCAGATTATCAAAGCGGAAAGTTAAATGATGCTCCTATATCTAAAAACGCTAACGAAATTAATGAAAAAATTGCAGAGTTAATGGAAGATGAAGAGGTAACTGCTAAATTAAAGGGAATTTATCAATATATCATTACTGGAGACAGTAAAAAACTTCAATTAAGGGCGTTTACGGAAGAGCAAAAAGCTCTAAAATATGAAGAACAAAATCATCATTGTTTATATTGTGAAAAAGAAGGTATCAATAGAGAATACGCACTTAAGGAATTGGAAGCTGATCATATTAAACCTTGGTCTAAAGGTGGTAAGACTTCATTAGATAATTGTCAACTTTTATGTAAAAGACATAACGCTTCGAAGACTAATAATTATTAGTAATATGATGCGAATTAAAAAGACTCTAGAGAATATAAAAAACATACGTAAACCTGAATGGTTGAAATGAGGAAGTAATTGCTTTTTCAGTATGATTATAGTGAATAGGATTTAATTAACGGTGATTGTGTAACTAGAAGTATTTTTAGCCAATACTATGAGAAGAAGATTCTTTAATGAAGCATACGTACTACGCTGTTTTCTATCCTAATAATGATGGTCAGGTTGAGGTTACTTTCCTAGAATTAGGCATTGCCACGTACTTGTCGCTGATTCTGGTGATCAGGTCATTGCGATGACGGTGGACACAGAGAAAGAACGATAGTTTATAAAAAAGGCTGGGAAAAAACTAATTTTTCTCAGCTTTGAATTATCGTCTTTAGACCTGGTTGAGCACGGGAACCGTGCGAAACAAAAATCCGCCTGCTATGCAGGTGGATAACAAAATAGTTATACTAAAATCTCTCTAATTAGGATAAAATGCTTAGTGTTCAGCCTAATTGCATAAAGAAACTAAAAAGGGAGATTTTATCATGGCGAATAAATTAAATAGCCTTGCACATACAAAATGGTTGTGCAAGTACCATATCGTATTCACCCCTAAGTATAGGAGAAAGCTAATTTACAATCAATATCGACGTGACTTACAAGAGATAATTAGTCTGCTATGTCGTTATAAAGGAGTAGAAATAATCGAAGGGCATATGATGCCAGATCATGTACATTTACTCGTAAGTATTCCGCCAAAAGTGAGTGTTTCAAGCTTTATGGGTTATCTTAAGGGCAAGAGTGCGCTAATGATGTTCGATCGGCATGCTAATCTAAAGTATAAATTTGGGAATCGCCACTTTTGGGCAGAAGGATATTACGTAAGCACAGTAGGATTAAATCAAGCAACAATTGCGAAGTATATTCGCGACCAAGAAAAGCAAGATATTGCTAAGGATAAATTAACCGCACGCGAATATGTTGACCCTTTTAAGGGTGGTAAGTAATACAAACGCCCTTTAAAAGGGCGGCAAAAGAGATTAATGCAATTTGGCTTGAATAT
>JADIMP010000001.1 GCA_017694665.1 Candidatus Gallilactobacillus intestinavium | reverse complement strand
TAAATGGTATAAATGTAATTTAGGCTTCATGTTAGAACCTCCAACGTATTATATGTTGCAACAATAAGTATTGTATCAATTATAAATATTATTACAACCAGTATTTATATAAATGGTATATTTTATTTAATAAATAATAAGTATGATTGGTATATATATCTAAAATTAAAATAAAAAAGACATGTATAAACATGTCTTTAAAAAATTATTTAATTAATAAGAAAGACTAAACAAGATTTGTGCCGTTTGAGCTAATGTGCCTTGCAAAATGATGAACCATAAAATAAAAATCAAAAATTTATTAGGAATAATAGTATTGATTTGTAGAATAATGGCAGTAAAAAGACAATTTAATATGATAGTTAATGTAGTTAAAAATACTTTTAATAACATATTTTGCTTCAACCTTAATTAAAGTGAGATAATTATTTATATTTTAGTATAGCAATTCATAGGAGAATGTGGAGTATGTATCAACATAATCAACGTAAAGAATTAATTGTAACTACAACAGAGAATATTCCAGGACACCAATATGAAATTATTGGAGAAATCTTTGGAGTAACAACACAATCTAAAAACGCAATTAGTAACTTTAGTGCTGGCATAAAAAATATTTTTGGTGGTGAAATTAAGGCTTATACTAGAATGCTGTATGAATCACGTAATAAAGCTATTGAACGTTTAAAAGAAGAAGCCATGTATCGTAATGCAGACGCAATTGTTATGATGCGATTTGATTCTAGTTCAATTCATAATGATATGCAATCAGTAGTGGCGTATGGAACGGCGGTTCGATTTATTGATTAATATTTTGTATGAATTTAATAATGTTTGTTATTTATTAATTAAAAAAAGTGACTAATCATTGATTAGTCACTTTTACTTTCATGTTGTTGCTTCCATTGTTTAATATAATTTAAACGTTCTTTAAACCGTTTTTCTTTTCCTTGTTCAGTTGGGTGATAATAGTGATGATCCTTTAAAGATTCCGGCATTGTGTTCATAGTTGTCAGTTTATCTTTAGTATCGTGTGCATATTGATATCCTTTTTTATAACCTAAATCTTTCATTAATTTAGTAGGCGCATTACGAATTTGTAATGGCACTGGTTCGTTTAAAGAATGTTTAACATCTTGTTTAACTTCTTTATAAGCAATTTCCATAGCATTTGATTTAGGCGCCAAAGCTAAATATGTTACTGCTTCGGTTAAATTAACGCTACATTCAGGCATACCAATAAATGAACATGCTTGATAGACATTAATTGCTATATTTAAAGCGTTTGGATCCGCTAGACCAATGTCTTCGCTAGCACAGCGAACAACTCTTCTAGCAATATATAATGGGTCTTCGCCAGCTTCTAACATACGGGTTAACCAATAAATGGCCGAATCTACATCACTATTACGAATTGACTTTTGAAAAGCCGAAATTAAATTGTAGTGTTCTTCACCATGTTTATCATATAAAATGGTTTTCTGATCAGTTAACTGATGAATAATATCATCATTAATTGTGATCACTTGATTATTATTTTTACCATTAAGAACAGCCATTTCTAATAAATTGATCGCTTTGCGACCATCGCCATTGGCGAAATTGGCGATTATAGATAATTGTTCGTTAGTAATGTTAATTTTATCAACATTAAATAATGTAGGTTTATTAATTATTCGCTGTAGTAATTTAATTAAATCATTGCTAGTTAATGCTTTTAAAATAAATACTTTACAACGTGATAAAAGCGCTGAATTAACTTCAAAGGAAGGATTTTCAGTTGTGGCGCCAATCAAAATAATGCTGCCGTCTTCAACATATGGTAAAAAAGCATCTTGTTGACTTTTATTAAAACGATGAATTTCATCGATGAAAACCATCGTTTTTTGACCAAATTGTAAATCATTAGCTGCAGTTTGCATAATTTCTTTAATTTTTTTAATACTGCTATCAACTGCACTAAACTTAATAAATTTAGCCTTAGTTTTGCGAGCTATAATTTGTGCCAAAGTTGTTTTTCCTACACCAGGAGGGCCCCATAAAATTAAGGAAGTTATTTGATCGTGCTCGATCATATTTCTTAATAGTGTATTTGGACCAATTAGTTTTTCTTGGCCAATAAAATCGTCTAAACTTTGAGGACGAATTCGATTAGCTAATGGCTCGTTGTTTTGGTTATAAAATAAAGAATTTTCTTGTTGCATAAATTATTTAAAAATAAATTGATTATGATTTTGGAATAATAATCCTAATCTCAATAATATCATATCGCCACCATGCGAAGCTTCAAATTGAACACCTAATGGGAGACCATCTTTATTAACATAAATTGGTAAACTGATGGCAGGTTCTCCAGATAAGTTAGCTAATTGAGTAAATGGTGTTTGGGATAATCCGTGGAACCAAGCACGATAAATTAATTTAATTTGTTTTGTATGGTTAAGTGTTCCAATATGTTTTAATTGTTCAACATACTTTGGCAAGAAAGCCGGATTATCGTTTTTAGGTGCAGCTATAGCAGTTGTAGGTGTTAAGTATAATGGATATTTTTTATGAAATTGGTTCATTTGTTTAGTAACTGTTTGAACTTCTTGACCAAAGTTTTGATCAGCATCTTTTGGCATCTTTAAACTAGCTTTATATAAAGCATAAGTCATTGGACTGACAACATGATTTGTAACATCACTTGCTTTTAAATTACGATGTAATTTTTGACGTGCTAGTTTGTTAGCATTACCACCACCTAAAGCAGAAGCTTCAAAATAGTTCATCATTAATTTTTTACCATTTACAGGAGCATTAACTTTAACACACTTAAATCCTTGACTGCGTAAGAAACTAACTGCTTTATTCACTGCAGCAACAGCATCGGGACTAACTTTTGATCCCACTGGTGAGGTAGTTGAATAAGCAACAGTTAGTTTATTTAAATGTTTAGGAACTTTTAATTGTGCTTGTTTACCTTTGGTAGTTGTTAATTGATTAAATAAATTAATTGAATCATGAATATTTTTGGTTTCAGCAAAATTAACAATAGAGGGATCCTGCGGATCACCAACAATAACACCTTCACTTGGCTTTAAACCAATAGTGCCACAATATGATGCTGGGATTCGTAATGAACCTCCAGCATCGTTACCGGTAGCAACCGGGATAATATTATCAGCAACACTAGCACAAGCTCCACCAGAAGAACCACCAGTATTATGATCTAAGTTCCAAGGGTTATGTGCAACACCGTTTAAGATCGAATTAGTAATGTTAATTAATCCTTGTTCAGGAAAATTAGTTTCACCAATTACAATAAAACCCATTTTTTGTAATCTTTTAACAAAGGGGCCAGTAAATTTATAAGTATTACCTTTTTCAAAGGTTAATCCTTCTGTATATGGAGCTCCTTTAAATGGTTGTGCAATTCCTTTAATTAGAATGGGAACACCATAAAAAGGTGCCTTATGATTACCATGTTTTTCTAATTGTTTTAATTGTTGTTCAGCAGATTTTTTATTTACGTTAATTACAGCATTTAATTGTCCATTTTTTTGCTGAATTTGGGCATAATCGTAATCAATTAATTGTTGACTAGTTAATTTGTGTTCTTTAATTAGTTGGGCTAGTTGTGTTGCACTTTTGCCATTAACTAATTGAGCAATTTGTTGCTGATTTAATTGATTGTTATTGTCGGCATGAACGTTATCTAAATTTAGTGTAAATAAACTAAAAATGCTCAACCCAGTTATGATAGTATATTTAATGTGTTTTTTTAGCTTGTGTATATTTGATAGCATGAAAATCACTCCTTAAATTTTAATAATTGTTTATATTATACCTAATAATAAAACCGATTTCATTTTTATTTGTATAAATTTTGAATG
>JADIMP010000076.1 GCA_017694665.1 Candidatus Gallilactobacillus intestinavium | reverse complement strand
ACCATCAAGATTCTGTTTCTTGATGAACACAATGGACAAGAACTGGCAATTTTCTTCTTGATGGAATTTTATCTATATATGTCATCGTACATTGCTGCGAGTGTTAGCGTGTTTTATTTTAGTTTCTTCATCATCGGAGCTAAAAATGTGAAGGCCGAACAAATTTTGAAAGTCTTTATGTTAACAAACATCGCATTCATGATCGTGGCTGCGATTTTAGCATTGTCCGGTGTTATTTGGAACTACTCAACGACCCGGGGACTGTATTCACCGGTTTACCGGTACGCTTTAGGGATGGCATATCCGAGCGATTATGCCGCTCGTGGGTTGGCGTTGTTGCTGGCATATGCAGTTTTGAAAAAATTCCGCCTGCGCTTACCAGAATACATTTCATTCATTGCGGTCATCTTCTGGTTCTACTTGATTACTGGAACACGGGTCGACCTGTTGCTTTCACTGTTACTGCTGGTCTTTTTGGTTGCTTATCCAAAGGTCAAGCAATTGTTCAAGAAGATCAGTATTAAAGCGGTCAATATTGCAATGTTAGTTTACATGTTCTTGATCTACCTGATTGGATTCTTATTTACTTGTTTCCCAAGTAATAAGATTTTGAACCTGATCAATAGTGCTTTATCAGGCCGGTTATCACATGAACAAACGCTTTTCCACAACTTTCCAATCAGTTTCACCGGACGGTATATTTATCAGCCGGGTGGAGGATCCGGATTCTTCATTGACGCATCATTCTTCCGCATCTTATGGATGTATGGAATTCCAATGCTGCTGATTGCGATCGTTTTGTTCTTTATGTTGAATAACCGCTTCTTAAAGAATCTGAATTACTTGCCAATCGAATTGGCGTTCATCATCTTCTTTATCAGTGCGGGAATCGACCAGCACTTCTTGGACGCATCGTTTAACTTCGTGCCGCTGCTGTTATTCGCTAATCTGGAAATGTTTGATAAAGGGCAAAACTGAAAATAAAGTAAAACCTCGCCTAAATTTGGGCGAGGTTTTTGATTGCAATGAAATCTAAAAATATCTAAAAATGAATTTTTAAACAGCACCAAAACATAAAAATCAGGCACTGGCAGAAAACTTCTACCAGTGCCTTTTCCCTTATTCAAAGCAAATTTCTGCTAATTTGCCCCTAACTTTCAACATCTGTTTAAATGAAATATTATTTGAAAAGAAAATAAATGTTTGATTGCTATCATAATTGGCAATGAAACAACTTTGACACCCATTCATCGCTCCATCTGCATGAATAGTTCCTTGTCCTAAATAAACGCCATCGTAATACCTATTCGTATTTGAAGTGATATCGTTTAAAGGAATAATTTTATTACTCGTTAAAGCGTTGACAAAGTTCCAATAATCAATCGCACTGCTAAACATTCCGCCTGCTCCCAATGCAACCGACATTTTCCTTTTCAAGGTTTCAAAACATAAGTCATTTCCTGTGCTTTGCATATTTCCGCTAATTACATCCGCTTTATCATTGACTTGATTATAAAACTTGGTATTCCTTAATTTGTATGGAATAAGAATGTTTTTATTTATATATTCCTGATAACCCATTCCTGACACTTTAGACACGATTCCCGCAAGTAGAGCGTAATCACTATCAGAATAGTTCCATTTCCCGATTTTACCCGTTGAATTCAGGTTCTTTTCAACAAAAGAGAGTGCATCATTTTCATTTTTCAATACCACCGGTGTTTGTTGATTTCCATCATCAATTCCTGAAAGATGCGATAACAAATCCCCAACCGTTATTTTGTTACTATTCGCAATCTTAGGATAAAATTTATTAATTGTCGTTGATAAACTAATTTTATGTTCATCAATTAACTTCTGAATTGCAATCCCAGTGTAAACTTTTTGCAATGACGCAATTGGATACAAGACATTCGGCCCAATCTTATTTTTAGCATCGTTACTTTGATCACTTTCAACAATGTTTGGCTTCTTGGACGGATCACCAAACAATACAATTCCGTTAATTTTATCTTTAGCCATTATCTTTTTTATTTTTTGTTCTTTGTCTTGATCCGTTGTACCGTTCATCTCATCAACGGTAACTTTATGGTAACCACTAATATCCGGATATTCATGCCCCGTCATTCTTTCAAAATAATAATGAGCCATACAATTTTTATTTAAAAAGACCATTATTAAAGCAATTAAAATAACAAAGGTAATACTCCCAATAATATACTTAACCTTATTCTTCACGTTTTTCCCTCATTCTTATTAATATAAAAAAACTAACCTTTATATTATATCTGATAGATTCAAATCATTCAATATAAAAAGAACTATGAACAAATCATAGCTCTTTTTATTCGGTAATTATGATTTCAATAATTATATTTAGATCACTATCTCAAACTTTTAAATAAAGCTGATTAATACCTTTTCTCGGGCTTTAATTTGTTCATTATCATTCCTGCAACAATTGTTAACCAATATTGATGCTTACTCAATAATTTTCGCACCAATTTTTCCCTTCCACTGAAGTATTTATCAAGATTTCCTAAAGAAATATATTTTTCATATTTATCAGATTGACTGATTGCTTTTAACTTTTTCGATGCTTCATAAACTGTAAACTGCTTTTCAAAAATTCCTGGCACAAAGTACCGATATACTAAGAAAATAATTCCTTTAGCCGCCATTCTCTGATTAACAATTGTTACCTGATTATCATTTTGATTATTGAAAAATTCATCTGTAACTTTTCTAAAATAAAGTTCATTATCCAAATTCTCTTTTTTGAATAAATAAACTGAATGCGCTTCTTGAAGATAATAATACTTTTTATTTGTCAAAATAATATTTTTTGCAGCATTAATACACCGTAAATTGAAGTACATGTCTTCTCCTACACGCAGATTTGTATCAAAAGATAACTCGTTATCAGTTAATAATTTTCGAGAATAAATGGTAAAATTAACACCTATCGGAATTCGATGTTCTCCAATGTCAGCTAAGTCCTTATACAGTTCTATTTTCTGATTTTTAGTAACACCACTGATTATTTGATCTTCTTTCAAGGCAGTTACATCTGAAAATAATAAATCAATATCTGGTTTTACCTTTTTCCAAACATCCAGTAACTTTTCAGAATCAATAATATCATCCGCATCAAAAAACATAATATATTTTCCTTCTGCCTTTGATATTCCTGTATTTCTTGCTGAACTTACCCCTCCATTTTCCTTTTTTATTAAACTAAACACATCATTATTCTTAATAAATTCTTCTACAATATTTGCTGTACTATCTTTTGAACCGTCATCAACGCAAATAACTTCGACATTTTCGTCACACTTATCTATAAAACTATAAATTGAATTCAACACGTTATTAATCGTACTTTCACAATTATACATTGGAATGACAATACTTAAATCCATAACGTTCTTCACTCCTTAAACTTATAATCATATTATTAATAATATCAAAAATTATTTTTCCTTAAATGGCTTTCTAAAAAAAAATAGCTATAATAGTATTATTGATTTATAAACCATTAACACTTGGAGGATTAATTTTGAAGTTACTTACACTTACAATCGCAGCGTATAATGTAGAAGACTATCTTGAAGATACATTATCCAGCCTTTACAAAAGCAAATTCTTAGATGAATTTGAAGTCTTGATCGTTGATGATGGTTCAAAAGACAAAACGTCTGAGATTGGAAAAAAATACGAAAACTTAGCACCTCAGACATTCAAATACATTTCAAAAGAAAATGGTGGGCATGGCTCAACAATCAACAAAGGAATCGAATTAGCGACCGGAAAATACTTTAAAGTCATTGATGGCGATGATTGGGTAAATACTGAAGCATTTGATCAATTCATTATAAAATTGGATAATGCTGATACAGATTTAGTACTTACCGAACATGTTGGGGTGTATCCTGATAAAAAAGAACCAATTGAAATGATTCATGACTTAAAAGAAGGCATCGTTTATTCACTTAGCACACCTTTAGATTTTTCCGTTTCACTTCATACTACTAGTGTTAAAACAGACCTTTTAAGAAAAAATAACGTTCATATTTTAGAAAACGTTTTTTATGACGATGCGGAATATGTAATTTGGTCAATTTATGTTTCAAACACATTTACATACTATAATTTACCTGTATACATGTACCGAAAAGGCAATGAAAATCAAAGCGCTTCTAAACAAAATATGATTAAAAATATTGAAATGCAAAAAACAATGGCTTATCGTCTTGTTTCACTTGATAATGACTTCATTAAACAAATTAATAACAATAAACAACAAATTATCCTTAAGACTATTATCCAATCTGTTGGTGGAGCCATGCGAACATTCATGCTCTTTGATAATGCTAAAAATGCTAAGAATGAATTAATAAAATTTGATTCTGAAATTAAAAAAATATCTGTTCCAGTATATGAACAATTGAATACTAACAAATTTATTTCACTTGTTAGAAAAGGAAATTACAATTTATTCTCTGTAATTCGCTTAGCATATAAAACATGGACAAATATCAAATATTAAGGGTGAGATAATGAATAAAGTATGCTTAGTTTCTGTATATATGGGGAATGAATTCCCCGATATCATCAAAGCTTGGGCAAAGTCATGCGAGGCTAATCCCGACTTTAATTTTTTACTAGTTTCTAATATTAATCAGAAAGACATTAAATTTCCTTCAAACGTTAAACTACTAAATATAACATTCGCTGATTTGAGAAATCGAATTCAAAAATTATTTGAGTTCCCAATTTCACTGAATAAGCCATATAAAATATGTGATTTTAGGCCAGTATTCGGACAGATTTTTAAAGATGAACTTATTAATTATGAATGGTGGGGATACACCGATATTGACGTTATCTATGGTGATATGAATAAGTTTATTACTCCAAATATGCTGAATGACTTTGAAAGGATTGGAATGTATGGACATTTATCAATGTATAAAAACAATGATAAGATGAACAATTTATATAAGGAAAAAGGTAGCATTTTTAATTATAAACGTGTTTTTTCAAAGCCATACAGCTACATATTTGATGAATCTGATGGGATGAATATGATATGTGAAAAGAATCGCATTAAATGGTTTAAAAATTTGCGTTTAGCAGATGCTGATAGATACTCAAAAAGAATTACCGAATATTTTGATAACATGCATTGTCCTGAAGTTTATTTATGGAATGATGGTCACATTTTCCATGAATACATTCAAAATAATATTCTGAAAGAAAGGGAATATTGTTATCTCCATGTTTCTTCTAAAAAGATTTCTGTATCTGATAAAATCAACATCAGCGATTCTTTTATAATTAACTCTCAAAATCTAGTGTACTTGAATAATAAATTAGATTCGAAGAGTCTTTTAAAATACACTGAATTTCAAAGTAGTGAACAAGACGAAAAAGATAGAAAGGAATTACGCAAAAATTGGCTTAAAAATAAAATGCAATTACCAATTAAAGGAAAAATTCACCAATTAATGGTATATTATGCCTTATTCATCGAACGTATAAAAATCAAATTAAAAAAATAACAGTATAAAAGCCGTGATACTAGTTACCACGGCCTTTATTTATCCAAAATAAAAGCGCTATGGTATCTACCTACCATAACGCTTTCAATTATTAATTTTCCCTTCGCTTTTTTACTGCCAAATTACCTAATAATAATACAACCCCTAAAATAAACAGCATCACTGAAATCTTTATTCCCGGAACTTCATAATGCAATTCAATTTTGTTAGTACCCTTTCTAAGTTTTATTCCCATAAAGGTACTAATTAACATTCGGGAAGTCTCTCTCTTGCCATTAACTGTTATCTTCCATCCTTTATCATAAGGAATTGTTAACATTAAATAATTTGAATTGAACCCCTTATTTGTTTCGATATCAATTGAATTTCCGCTAATACGCTTAACTTTTACATCAGAAGTCCTTGCAGCCTTTGACATTTGACTTACTACATCTTCGTTTTCTACAGCAAGAACTGGAGATAACAATTGTGTTTTGTGATTTTTATAAACTAACTTAACATTAAGCCGTTCACCCTTTTCAAATTTACCAATTGAAATAATCCCATTTTTGCTATTTTTTCCTTCGCCCTTATTTAAGGAGTCGTAGTTAGAATTTATATTTCCAATCTTTTTATTGTTTACATATAAACTTAATTCTGGAAGCTTAGCAAACATTTTTTCTGGTAGATACATATAAACGATTCCTGAATTAGAAACCTCATATGTATAGCAACTGGAGCTTCTGCTTATCCTTCTATTATCCAATTTTAAATTACAGTACAATTTGTTTATCCCAAACAAATCCTTAAATACCTTATTTTGATATTTAAACGGATCATTTGTAGGTAATCCTTGAAAATCAATCTTTTCAGTAGCGCCCTTATTAACTGGAAAAGCTAATGGAAAACTAAATTTATTCTCAAAAACATCAAAGTTATTAATTTTCTGTGGTTTATTTGCAGTCGTAATTCCGTTACTTATCGAAGAGAGAGAACGCAATTCGTTATTACTTTTAATAATATTTTCGGCATAAGAATCATTATTTCCAATATAGTATTTAATTCCTAATAGACTATCCATCGCTAGCGTAGATCCATTATTGTATGAACTCCAACGGTATACCGGATTAGTTCTTTGAAAATATCCTACTGTTGACATAAAGTTTATTAACTGCGTTGGTTGTTGTGAGACATAGTTCGACAATCCATTATAACCATAAAGCAATGGATCATTAGGGTTCATCTCATCAGCCGTCCCAATTCTATAAAATGATTTATCATTCTTACTCATTTTATTAAGAGTCTGCTTCATTTCGTTATAACCCTTTGCATATGCCTCTATATTAGTACTTTGTTCTGATAATTTACTAAATACTGAAACATTTGAGAATATAATATCTATTACCACTAACGGTAGTAAAAATTTGATACAGTTTTCCTTTCTCACTATTAATATCAATACAACTAACAACAGAAAGATAATATTAATAATTAAGTTAGTGATATTACGTACGCTTAAATAATTTAATCCAACTAAAATTAACGTTACAATTATCGGAACCTTTAAGCTTTCCCGTTTCTCGTTGAAATGTTTTATGTAGTTACTTACAATAATAACTAATACAAAATCAATGATAAATGTCCCACGTTGAGGATAACCATGGGGAGCAGTAAAACCATGCCACATAAAATAAAGAGTCTGATTCCACGTAAATAGGAATAATATTCCTAATAGCAAAGTAGCAAGAAGTTTACTCCTTTTTTTAATCAATTTACTAAAGAAAAAACTTACTAAGACAAATGTAATAACAAATGTCATATATACATGCGGATAGTGGTTAAACGCAATTCCATCTTTACCAATTATTTGTCCCTTTGCCGAGCTAATATTAAAGAATAAATTATTAAATAAATCCTTTATATAGTAGATCCGATGTAAATTAATTTGGAACGAAGCCTGGTCTTTTACTAATTTCTGGCATAAATATGAAGGAATTATACTTACCGAACCTAACAAAAAAGCAATAATTCCTGTTAAAACTAATGTTCTTGTACGATTAATAATAACTTTAATGTTTTTTGTACTTATTGCCCAAATAAAATAGGAAATTACAACAAAAACAGTGATCATAAATGTAATATAGTAATTCATCAACAACATTACTACATACAATGTTCCAAATCTCCAACTGTTTTTACCATCTAACAGCTCTTCAAGAAAAAGCATTAACAAAGGGAAAAATGCTATTACATTAAACCACATTTCACAATGGTTATATAAGAAGAAATATGAGCTTAATGCGAAACATAGTGAAAAAACAATATTTATTCCATTATTTGATTGACGAGTATATTTAGATCTACTCAAAAAAACATACATCATTAAACTTGTTAAACAAGCGTTAAAAATTGTATTTAATTCAAAAAATAATGAGATCTTACTGATTGGAAATAGCAACGACAATAAATTAATTGGCGATAACAAATAGTAAGTTAAAACACTAAAAAACTGACCACCTAAGTTTAACTTAAATGAATAAAGTAGATTCTGCGGATGAAAAATGTTTTCACGAAAGTACGCAAGAATTGCAATATACTGATTATTAGCATCGTTTACCGTAACTGAACTATTTCCAAATGGAAAAATTCCTACTAAACTAAACATTATCATTAATACAATAAATGGTAATGTAAAACTCAATACTTTATTTATTAATTCTCTTTTTTCTTTCATTTTATTTCCTTATACGAACTAATACAATAACTTTAATACTGTTACTTTTCTTGATAGTTTTAATATTAAAATTGAGATTCCAAAAGTTATTAACAAATTCAATGGGAAAAAATATTTAACTGGACAATGACTTTCTACAAAACTTAGTACTCCCCATTGAACAAAATACATCAATGTTGACAAATCTCGTAAAAACATAACTTTATTTTTTTCTATCATACGAGCATGATCTATCATATAGATAAAAATTATTGTTACTGATATAGGGAGAGTAAAGTAAATATCTGCTAATCGAGGATAAGTAGCATTTTTTGAAAATAAACATACAATTTCGTGTTCAACCATAGTCAATAGAATGGCAAAAATAACGTATTTTAAATTTCCCACTTGCGATAACTTACTTTGTAAATAAACTATATCCCATCCTAAGGTTACCCATAATATACCAACAATAATAGATGTACTAAGATTTCCCTGACTAAATCCCAAATCAAATTTATTTAACCATTGAAAATATGTAGAATTTGCACAACATAAAAATAAAATAATTAGCGAAAGAATATTTGAGAATTTCCAAAGACCTTTTTGTCGCAAAAAATCAACAACTATTATTCCGAATATCGACGCAGTAAGATACCAACTACCTGCATAAAAAATACTCTTTCCAAACAATGTAAATACCATTGCTTTTATAAACTCAATAAAAGTATCACCCTTTAATAAGGATATTCTCGGAATATAAATAATAATCCACACGAACCAAAGTCTCAAAAAATTCTTTATTATTTTTTTCTTATGTTGACTAGTTGGATTCAAGAAATAATAATAGCTTGTTATTAACATGAAAATTGGAACTGCATATCTCCCAATAGTATTAGCAATTAATGATCCTCCATCATAGTAAAAATTACTATTTGAAAGTTGCGGAACTAAAAAACTATGAATCATAATAACTAACACAACAGCCACAATTCTAAATTCGTCAATTATAACATTTCTTTTTTTCAAGAAATCACCTCATATAAAAATCGCTATTATTTTCCACCGTTACTTAATACAGACATTAGAATTTTTCCCTCTCTGATACACTTACCGTATTCAATAACAGATTTTTTCATTGTTATGTATGCTTCCTCAGTTACGTCTGAAACAATTTCATCTAAATCTTCAATATTATCAACTACAAGTCCAAGATTATTTTTCTCAATAATTGACGCAATGCCTGCTTTCTTCCAGACAATTACTGGTAATCCCGAGCTAATATATAACGATGCCTTATGAGGAGAATTATATTTTGTATAATCTCCAAATACTCCTTCTGAAGATTCCAACGATGTTCCATCCCAAACAAGACCATAATCCGCGTTCAGATATTTAGGTAACTCATCTGCTGGGTATGCGCCTTGATATTCTACATTTTTTCCTAAATCAGTTGTTGGTTTAGGTGTTCCAAATACTTCAAGGTGTGTTCTTTCTAAATTAATTTTCTTTAAGAATGCACTCTTCTGCAAGTTACCCGCATAACTAATTTTTCCAATTTGCTTTACATTGGTATACATTCGCTGTGGATTTAAATAATCAAAGAGCCCTTGTACAACCATTTTGGTTGTTACACCCATTTTTGTAAGTTTTTTCTTCATATTATCAGTATGTACAATAATTGAATCCACACTATTAAAGACATCCATTTCTTTTCGAATATACTTAGTGTCATCGACTCGAAGTCTAAGAGCTTCAATATCGTGAATTAATAAGATCACTTGCGCATTAGGAGTATATTTTCTAATATTCTTAATAACATTTTCGATAATAAAAATAGAATATAGTGGATATTGAATAACATACTGTTCTGCGGGATGCACCTTTATTAACTTTTTTATTTTCCAAATTCCTTGAAATAATTTTTGAATTCTTGAACTTGAATTTGGAATATCAAGAGGCGTATAACCGCGGTCTTCTAAAATCAATCGATCATCATTTTTAGCCTTAGAACCAGCATCAAAAGTTTTACTATTTTTTATTGACGTAATTACATATTTTCTAGTCATTTTTTACC